>NZ_JBNNTI010000065.1:0-13130 GCF_050278625.1 Viridibacillus sp. NPDC096237
GGGTCAATGCTCGTTGACACTCATGCATCATACTAGAGGGCTCTTTTTCTTTCAAGACCCCGAACATCTTTCAAACAGGAATGCTGCCCCGTTAGTTCAATAAGAATTTGGATAAACGCTCTTATCTCTGTGCAAAAAATAAGAACCTCCACTAGCTGTATTTCCTATTTTTTAAATAGTCTCTACCAAAATCCACCTTTAGTTTGTTCAGTTGTTGCTAATGTTTCTAATTCGGCAATTTTAGAATTTAATTTACGAATTTCAGCCATCAAAGCGTTTGTATTCGGTGTAATTTCAGCTAACTTTGTTTGGTGCATTATCATTGTATCTATCTGATCTTGCATGTGCTTAAACTCAGCACTTTCTTTTGGATGTTCAATCGCCTTTAAAGTCATATCCTGCTTGGTTTCTAACTCCGCTAATCGCTCATATAGCGCCTTATTTTCAGCGCGCATCGCTACCATCTCATCGCTCATAAGTTCTAATATGCGATAAAGCTCATTATCAAAGGGATCAACGGTCATCGCGATTTGTTCAGCGCTCTTGCGCTTAGCGATTGATTGAACAGTGCTTGAAGGTGAAAAGTCAGCGCTTGAAACCTTTATTGCAGCTTCTTTGAGCGATAATTCACCGCGATTTTTAAGCGCTAGCATAGCGCTGATTATATCAATGTCGTGTTCATTATATTGACGTTGTTTATTTGCATTTTTATGTATTTTATAACCGTTTTGCTCTAACAGTTGCGAATAAGCACGCAAAGAAGGCGCTGATACATTTAATATACTTGCTGTATCACTAGCATTCATAGTCTAATCACTCCTCTTTTAAGCAGTCCGTAATCCTACATTTCTATTGTCGAACACTCTCAGAGCCAATTTCAAGCATAGCAAAATAAGCTAGTCACTATTAATCTTCTAGCCAATTATAAAATACACCTTTTTTAGTCTCTCTAACGTGCCGATCTACTTGTTCCGCTGGTCGAATCGAAGGATATTCTAATCTATTTGATAAAACACTTGAAAAAGTAGCCACTACATTATCAAAATGGTTAGATTCCATATCAAGTGAAATATGATGAATAACTTCCTTAGCTGCAAAGAATCGCTCTTTATCGGCATCTGAACCCATTCTTAAAGCTAGTTTATAGGCGTTTTCACGTACGATAGACGGATAGGGCATAGATTGCAGGGTTTATCTGTCTCACTTTTCCCTCATGAGTTACGCGGACGATAATATAAATTTCCACTGTTAGTCCATGTACGCAAAGTCAGAATCACCAAAAGTTGATTCGACGGCATATTTTGGGAAGGTCGAATTCAACTGCCTTTTTCACTTTAAACTATTAATTTTTCTGTTTAAATGGTGATGTTTTATAGATAGAATAAGTAATTCCAGCAATAATTAACACGATGATAAAATATTTATAAAATAGAAGTGTGACAAACAATTTCATAATTGATATACCAAACTTCAAAATAATAAATAGAAAAACAATAATGCTCAATAACTTTAAGATAGGATTCATAGCTAACACACCCTCCGTATCAGCTTGTAATGCGCCGACTCTTTGAGCTATTATAGCATGTCCCCTTAATTTAATGCTTCTACTTCTTAGCGTTCCTTTCCTTGCATAATGATTGCTATCTCAATATAATTACTTTCAGTTATTTATCTTAAAAATTAACAATCATATTTAAAAGAATAACCAAAAGACTATCTCATCAATTCAATTACCGTTGATGATACAGTCTTTTGGTTATTTATATATACTTATTTACTTGGGGCATAATTTTAGTCGCTAGTAATTCAATAGATCTCGCTATTTCTTTATATGGAAGAGCACCCATGTCTAGCTGAGCTAAGAATCTAGTATGCCCTAGCAATTCATGTTGCTTTAATATTTTCTCAACAATTTCATCTGGTTCCCCAATGAACAATGAACCTTCAGGAGATGTCATAAAATCATAATCTTCACGATCTAAATAAAAAAGCATATTACGCTGCTTATTGATATATGTCCCATAATTATTAAAATACGGATAAAACGCATCCCTCGCTTGCTGACCATCTTCAGCAAAATACCCATGACCAGTTATAGCTACTTGACACTGTTCCTTTGGATGACCTGAGGCATTAAATGCGGATCGGTACTTTTCTACTAATGGCACAAAGACATTTGGGTTATCTCCAAGTATAACGATTGCCATACCTACTCCATAACGTCCCGCTCTGGATGCACTTTCTGGAGTACCTCCAACACCAACCCATGTAGGAATGGTATTAATCGCCCGTGGTGAAATCATTGCACTATTTAGCTCTGGTCGGTGATTTCCTTGCCAGGTAATACATTCCTCTTTATTTATCTTCAAAAATAATTCTAGATTTTCTTCAAATAATTCGTTATATTGCTCAAGTTTGTAACCAAATAATTCAAATGAATCTAAAAAGGCTCCACGCCCTGCCATAATTTCTGCACGGCCATTAGATAATAAATCCAACGTTGCAAAATCTTCATATAACCGCACTGGGTCTACAGTACTGAGAACTGTTGTTGCACTTGTTAAACGAATATTTTTTGTTTGCTGAGAAATTGCACTTAATACAACAGGCACTGAAGAAACTGCATAATCCGGCCTATGATGCTCACCTACACCGAATAAATGAAGTCCAGCTTCATCCGCAAGTTTCGCTGCTTGTAATATCTCTTGCAAGCGCTCCTTTGCATTGCCTATCTTTCCCGTTTGAGGATCAACCCCTAAATCTGCTAAGGTATATACTCCAAACTCCATTTTGCCACCTCCACATTGTGAGATTAGAATATGATTGCCGGACGAATCTGTTACTTTAAAACTATTTATTATTTAAGAAATAGAAACACCAAAAATTTGGAAGCTCCTTAAAATCCGCTTATTACTATCAGTAACAACTTGGTGGAATGCAAGAGTAATCATATCAATTGTTTTATGTCTAACATCATATTCGTAATTTTAGTTTTTTTAAGTTGAAGCTCTTGCTCAGCTTTTAGAACGAGTTCTAGTTCTTTATCTAAGCTATTTATAAATCCTTGGATTAGCTGATCTGAACCACATCCATTTGATCGCTTCAACTTGAATATCTCCTGTATATCCTTTAGTGTAAATCCGACTAATTGCATTTCTTTAATTGCATGAAAATCGCTAATATCTTTTACTGAATAATCCCTCACTCCGTTGATCCAATCCGGTTTGACTAAATCTAATTCCTCATAGTGGCGAACCGTATCCTTCGTTGTATTCACCTGTTTTATGAATTCACTAATTTTCAATGCTTCAACTCCTAAAAGAGTAATTGGTTGACGTGGGGTTAACCCCATACTTTATCCTTCAGTAAACATGAAAGGATGGATGAAATTGTTTAGTAGTTTAATAATAATATTATATTCTATGGTATGCATCAGCGGTGCAATTGCCCTGATTATTAGAAATTTAAAACAGGGCATAATGTTAAGCTTTTCGAAAAAGATTTCACTGACTTTTTTCGCAATCAGTCACCTCTTATTTTTAGCATTAGGCATCGCAACTTTATTTAGTGCATTATCTTTCACCTGGTTAGTAGCTACTGGATGCTTAATTGTTGGGTCAAGAATACTTAATGGTTTAGCTCTTTATGGTAAGAATAATTGGCGACATTATATAGTCACTGGAGCTCTTTTATTTTCAATTATCTCACTCTATTTAATGGGCATCTAATTCTTGTTTATTAGTTATCTTCAACTAGTATTCAAGTAAAATCATAAAAAAGCCGCCCTAAATTAACTTAGATTTAGGGCGTTCTTGTAGTCAATTGACCATTTCGAATATCCCAATACAGATAAGTAATACACCAGAGAGCACCGTGGAATATTTGCTGATAAATGTATTGGCCAATAAAGAGCCGAAATGGTTGCCTACTCCAATCGTAATTATTGAAAATAAACCTATTGAAATAACAGTCCATATAGCGGAAATACCATTTGCACCAATCGCTATACCTCCTGCCAGGCAGTTTGCAGATAGAGCCAAGCCTAGCGGCACCGCTTCCTTCACAGAAATAATTCGGTTCATATCTCTATCCATTGTTTCAGGATTTTTCAAAGACTCCTGATTATTGAATCTTCTAGAAAATAGAGTCCATAGTCCAATTCCGCACAACAAAAAGCTCCCTATAAGGCTTGCGTTATGGGGTGATATATATCTAGTCACCTCAGAGCCCGCGACTACCGCAACATACGTTATGACCATCGCCACAAACGCAATAGTAATGTTCGATATCATAGGAATTTTTGTTTGTTTAACCCCATAAGCTAGACCAATTCCTAGGTTGTCTAAATTAGCTGCAACCCCCATAAGTATAATGGTAACCCAATGCATAATGACCTCCTTGTAACGATACACTCATTCTCTAAATGATATGCGTAAATAATCAAAGGGTGCATTTAAATGATTTGAATGCACCCCTTTTTAGTTCGAACCAAACCTTATGTAATTTCGTCCAGTTATTGGGTGATTATATGGAGAAGTTATTAAAATTTACATACCTACAGGCAATGTCATGCATTTTCCCCGTCATTATCTTTGCAACACTAGCCTTATCGAATTTGTTGAAAATTCCACATTTACCACGCTATGATTTTATATTAATCATTTGTTTAGCCGCACAAGTTTTTATGCTCCTGTTAAAATTAGAAACTTGGGATGAATTCAAAGTAATCTGCTTGTTTCATATCATTGGTCTTGGGCTTGAATTATTTAAAGTACATATGGGGTCTTGGTCATATCCCGAGGACGCGTATAGCAAATTTTTTGGAGTACCACTATATAGTGGCTTTATGTATGCCAGTGTAGCGAGTTATATTTGTCAAAGCTGGAGGCGTTTAGATTTACATATCCTCAACTGGCCTAAGCCGTTTTTCGCTTACAGTATTAGCTTACTTATTTATATGAATTTTTTTTCGCATCATTATCTATATGATTTACGTTGGATTTTAAAAGCATTGTTACTTGTGATCTTTTTTCGTACAGCAGTAACATATAAACTAAACGAGAAAGTCTTTAAAATGCCTATGATTCTATCCTTTTTCCTTATAGGTTTCTTTATCTGGATTGCTGAAAATATCGTGACATTCTTCGGCGCATGGCAATATCCAAATCAAGAACAAACTTGGTCACTCGTCCCAATCGGGAAAATTAGCTCATGGTTTTTACTAGTCATCATTAGCATTATTATCGTAGCGCTATTGAAGCAAGTGAAGAGTAGAATTAAATGATGAACATGGTAAAATGAAAGAACATATTCAGAAAGACTTAGAATTCTGTTCAAATCACATGGGAATGTAGTTAAGGGTATTAATCACTCATACCTTAAAGTAAGCGGATTTTATGAATGCTTGGTACAAATTAAAAAGGATATAGATCTCTTCTATAGAAAAGAGTCTATATCCTTTTTGTGTTCTCCAATTCAAACTCATTTATATTATTTATTCAAGTAATATAAATGACATCTATCCAATTATTTCTCCATTACAAATGCAGTTTTACCACGCTGATCATCACTAAGATAACCCTCTGCTTCTAACTTATCATGCCATAACTTTTCAATGTCAGCAGCTTTCGAAGCATCGTCTTCTTTGGTAGACAGTTCGACCATGATTTCATCTTGATAATTCCAAACTTCAATATCTGCTTCATATCCTGCATAACTACCCTTATATGTTATTGCCTTTGCAGGTCCATAAACAACAGCTTGTGATAGTGTATCATTAAACCAAACTTCAGAATCCCAATTTTGAAGTTTTTTCGGTGCATTATCTAAAATTAAATTCTTTGCTGCATCAGTATCAACAGAATTGAAGGAAACTTTTGATGTTTCTTTTAATGACTCTTTTCTGCTTACCGCAAAAGTATGATTACCTCCCTTAATATCTAACTCAAATTTGTAATTAGACTCGTTTCCAGTGAAACCATGACCTTGTGTTATCGCAAGTGCTTCATCAAGTGGCGTGTTTAGGAATCGCTTTTTGTAAGTAATATCTATCTTATTGCTATCTTTATATACACGTAGACGATGGTTATAGTCTGCTCCTAAAAACGCCTTATTTTCTGTATCAAAGTAGTAGATTTTCACTTCATCCTTTTTCATAGCTGAAAAAACATTTATTATCTTAGATTCTATAAAAATATCTGATTTAATATTATATTTAATTTCATTTCCAGGATTGATCGCCGCACTTACCTGAGCAGAACCGAATCCACTAATACACAGAAGAACTAGACTAGCCATAAATAATCGTAGTACCATTTGCTTTACACTTTTCATCATATTATTTCCTCCTCATTTTCTACTAATATTGAGAAATTAGTTTCGATGTTCGTTAGCTGGCTATGAAAATAGATAGTCTTAGGTGCGTTTATTTTTTTTGAGATTTCTATGATATCTGGATAATCTAAATGTGTTTTATAAAAAAACTGTTTCGATTGAACTTCATTTTCAGCTAGCCTCTTTAAATATCCATCTTTTTTCATGTAGCCTGTAAAGACCACTATTGCAGTTGGATATACGTGTAGCAATTCTTCAATTTCCCACTCATTAGTCTCTGAAACAAAATAGATTGCATTTTCGCTCTCTACCCTCTCTCTAAAACAGTTACTCTTAAATGGTTTCAAGATTTCTTCATATCTTGATGTCCGAATATTTTCGGATGAATTATAATAATCCTCAAAAAAAGAAAAGAATTCTTTATCAATGTTCATTGCTCTTTCAGTATGTTGAAAAAGATAAGTAGCAATATCAGCTGTTTTACCTGACAAAGAAGACGGAAAAATAATAGGACAACTTGGTTGTTCATTGATGTAGTTCTTAATCTTCTGCAATACTTCCAAATTAGTAATCTGCTTCTCAACATGCCCACTATCAATTAATGCTAAATCAAACTTGGTGCCATCTTCTTTTGGTAAAGTAGCATTTAACAAATAGGAATCCATTACATAGTCGCCTGAGAAAAATATCACCTCCTTAAAGAATCGAATCTTGTACCAAACACTCCCTACTATATGGCCGCTATAGCCCCATTGAAATTCAAGATAATCACTAACCTTCAGCGATTTCCCCATCGTATCTGGTTGAAAAATCTTCGTATTTTTAAAAGAGCGATTTAATTGTCTAGCTGTCATTTTACTCATGAAGATTTCACCTTTATAGTCCCATGTTTCAAGTATTGGCAATGCACCTGTATGATCAATATGCGAATGTGAGATAAACACCGCATCAAGCTTTTCTACATGAGCTTTTGTTAAATCAGGAGTCGTTTTTTCAGCGTTATTCATAATGCCACAATCGAGTAAAATGGCATGTTCCGCATTTTCAATAAAAAAGCAATTACGCCCGTACTCTCCAACTCCCCCTAAAATTTCGACCTTAAGCACCTGCATGTCCTCCTCTTTTTTGTAACCAATCTAATAGGAACATAAAAACAACAGTCATAGCTACTGTAATAACAGCAACGGCCATTCCTAAACCAACATTACCTTGTTCAAACTGGCTATAAATAAACGTTGCGCCTGTCTCAACTGAAGGTGGCAAAATGAGTAACCCAGCTACAAGTTCACGCATCGAAATAATAAAGGTCATCATCATTCCAGCTAATATTCCCTGCATTAATAATGGAATGAAGATGTAACGATACACATCCCAACCGTTCCGTCCAAAAATAGCAGCTGATTGAAAAATGGATTGATCTAGTTGAGATAAAGAAGATTTAGTATATTGAACTGAGTACGGTAAAAAAAGTACACAATAGGTCACTACCACCATTGCCTTCGTATTGTATATCGTTGCAGGTAGCCAAGGTGAATTCCAGAACATGATTAAACCTACTACAAAAACAATTCCTGGAATGATATTTGGCATTAGACTAAAAAAATCTAATGCTTGCTGTTTTTTCGTCTCACCTTTTTTAATATAAAGTGCAATGAACAATCCTATAACAGCAGTAACACTAGCTGTTATAAATGAAAATAAGATACTATTCAGAAATGCTGATAGTCCGGCACTACCATTAGTGAATACTGCTTGATAAGAAGCAAAGCTAAAATTCCCTGCACTTAGTCCATCCCCACGTACCTTTTGTAGTGATGTCACAATAATTGAGAAGTAAGGAATGCCGATTGAAAATAGGAGTACAATTCCTACAAATAGCCATGCACCTAGCTTTAAATACCACTTATCTTTCATTTCACGAATAGCTGGTGTTTTTCCAGATAACACGCTATATGTATTTTTTCGACCGATTAGATTTTGGAAATACCAAATGATTAGACATACAGAAAGTAAGAATAAAGAAAGTGATGTGGCCATACTAATGTCTACAGGCCATCTCGATAAATAGGAATGGATTTCTGTAGTAAAAACTTGAAAGCCAATTCTGCTACCAAAAGTTGCAGGAGTACCGAATTCGGCCAAGGTTTTTATGAAAATCAGTAATACCCCTAGTACATAACTCGAAACTAGTAAAGGTAAAACGATTTTAGCCCAGTTTCTCCAAGGATTTCGTCCGAATATCAATGCAGCATCAAGAAATGATCCATTAATTCTTAGCAATGTATTTCTCAACATTAAATATAGAAAAGGAAATAGATGCAAGCTCATCACCATTACCATTCCAAATAAAGAAAAGAAATAATCTGACATCCATGCAGCAGCTGGCATTAGTTGTTGCAAAAAACCATTATTCTGCATAAATAATATCCAGCCCATTGACCCAATATATGGCGGTGTCATAAAGGGAATTGTTAGAATAATATCTAACCAATCCAATTTGATTAAGCTAGTTTTCGTACGAATTAACGCCATTGGTAAAGCTATAATCGTAGTACCCAAAATTACTAATACACCTAATAATAAAGAGTTGCCCAACGTATGCCACATTCTATCATTTTCAAACATTCTACTAATCTGCGAAAAGTCTAATTGCCCACCATTAACAAATGTATAATATAGAATTGCTAATAATGGTGCGATAGCAAACGTACCCACAATGGCTAGTAATACTCCAAATGTTCGTCTACCTTCCATAATCATCGAAGTTTCATTCCTTCCTTAGAAAACAAAAGCTGAGAAACACGTCTCAGCTCATAAATTATTATTGGAAAATCTCATTAAATTTCGTTAAAATATCGATTTGCTTTGTCTCTGCGCCTTTCCAATTAACCGTTAGTTGAGGAATCTCATCCAACGCTGCACGATCTTTTACTGGAATTTCTTTGTTACCTGGAAGTAAATAAGCATCTGTCACTAACTTTTGACCTTCATTTGAAAGTAAGAAATTAACATAAGCTTGAGCACCCTCGACGTTTTTAGCATCCTTCATAATTCCAACTGCTCGCGGGCTTACAACTGTTCCACTTTTCGGATAAACAATTTCTACAGGCTCGCCGTCTGCTTTTGCTTTATAAGCCATGTAATCTACTCCAGAGATTGTTGCATCTTTATCTCCTGTAATAACTGAATCCAATGCTTCTTTATTTGCTCCATTTACTTGTAAACCATTTGTCTTCCACGATTGGATAATGTCCCAACCAGTTTTCTCTGCTTCCGTATAACCGTAAATGAAGTCAACAGCTGAACCTGACAGACTTGGATCTGGAATATTGATTTTATCTTTCCATTCTGATTTCGCTAGATCTGTCCATTCGCTTGGAGCAACTTTTGCATTTTTTGTATTGTAGGCAATTCCTAAAGCCGATGCACTATAACCATAGTAGTAGCCTTCTGCATCTGACCAATCGCTATTAATTTTATCTGCGTTTTCAGCACCTTTATAACTCTGAAGTTGATCGGCTTCTTTCATTCCATCCATTGAAGCTACTGAAGCTAATACCACAACATCTGCAACAGGATTGGTTTTCTCTGCTTCTAAGCGAGATAAGATTTTCCCTGTTGTTCCTTGGAACATTTCTACCTTCATTCCGGTTTTTTCTTCAAATACTTGTTTAACATTTGCTGCCAAACCATCTGGCCCTGCAGTATAAACTGTTAATGTTTTATTTTCTTTAGTTTCTGCACTTGCTTCACCATCATTTTTGGATGTGTTGCTATTTCCACACCCTGCTAATGCTAATGTCAAAAGTGTTCCAACTGTTGCTATCATTTTTAAACTACGTTTCTTCAATGTAATCCCTCCAATTGATAAATTTGTTTTTCATCTATGAACACTTTAAGATGTTTTCCTTTTTCAAGTGGAACATTTTCATAAAAGCTCCATTGATTACCTTCCACTTCTGCTTGGACTAAATAACGATCTCCGATAAATGTGCTTTTTAATATTTTTGCTTGTTTTGCAATTGCACCTAATTGTGAATGTCTAGATACACCTTCAGGTCTAACAATGCGGCTACCTTTATCAACCCAATTTACTTTACCGATAAAGTCTGCCACATATGGTGTTGCTGGTGAATGATAGATTTCTTGTGGTGAACCAACCTGCGCAATTCTCCCGGCCTCCATCACAATAATTTGATCTGACATTGTCATAGCTTCTGTTTGGTCATGTGTGACAAAGATAGCTTGGCAATCTAGTTCATGAATAATATGCATAATTTCTTCTTGCATCTTTTCTCGTAGCACTGCATCTAACGCTGATAAGGGTTCATCAAATAGAATTAACTTAGGATTTGTTGCAAGTGCCCTCGCAAGTGCCACACGTTGCTGCTGACCACCTGATAATTCTCCAGGTTTACGTTTCTCAAATCCCTTCATATTCACCAGTCTCATAACATAATCGACACGTTCTTTAATATCTTGCTTGGGCAATATCCCTTTTAAAGCAAAAGCTATGTTCTGAAAAATAGTCATATGAGGCCAAAGTGCAAAGTCCTGAAAAACCATTGCAATATTTCTTTTGTTCGGTTTTACATTTTTGCGTAGTTCTGATGAATAGATAACTGTATCATCAAACCTGATTTCACCATTTGTTGGTTTTTCTAATCCAGCTATTATTTTCAATAACGTTGTCTTACCACAACCCGATTGACCTAAAATTGTTACAAACTTGCTGTTTAGTTCTACATCAATCGGCCAGAGTGCTTGAGATTCTCCATATTTCTTTTCAATATTCGTAATCGAGATTTTCATAATGCCCTCCTCGTCTATAACAACTATAAAGTCCAGATATTTAGGAAATATTAACCTAGTATTAACAATTCGTTAAAAAAACTCTAATATACTATAGCTAATGCAATAGTTTATCTAATTTACTTCAGGAGGATAATATGAATAATCTTAAATTACAGGCATTCTGCTTACTCGTGAATTATAAAAAACTAGCTCCTGTAGCTGAAGAGCTAGGTATTACTTCGCCTACAGTATCCTTTCATATTCGTTCAATTGAAGAAGAATATGGTGTACGATTATTTCGGACGAATGCTGGGGGCTATCGTTTAACTGAGGCAGGAGAAGGGCTCTATCACTATGCGCGTCAGATTGTCCAGTTACAAAAAGACATGAACAAATTCTTTGAAAATCTAATAGCAGGTAATATTGGCTCAATTCGTTTAGGCGCCAGCGGTTTACCCGCACATATTTTCATGCCTGATATTATCGATCAAATTTCAACAGCTTATCCAGATATACGAATCTCTCTAGAAGTAAAAACAGCTCCAGAAATCGAAAAGAAGTTAATACTTCAAGAACTAGATTTCGGGCTTATAATGGAAACAAAAAAAGAAAATCCAGCACTGATTTATGAAACTATTGGTGAAGATTCTCTCGTTCTTGCATTAAGTCCCACTCATGAACTTGCAACAAAAAAAGACATCTCAAAGTCAGATGTCCTTCAAAACAAAATACTATTGCATACCTCTTCAAGTTCAACCAATCATTTCATTGAAAAATGGTTGGATCCTTACGCACCATCCATCTATACAATTGAACTAGATTCGGTAAGTACCATTAAAAAGATGTTAACTTACGGTAAAACATTAGCCTTTCTATCTGTTGCCCTTATGGATGAAGAATTAAAATCAGGAACATTACTCAAAAAAGAATTGAATGATATTACGCTAGCCCGAAAGATTCAGCTCATATACCCTAAATCTCGATTAGACAGTAAAGTTGATGAATTTGTAAAGAAAGTAATTCACAAATTAGCATGTGTTTACAAAGCCACTGATTAATATTTTTTTCAATTATCTTACATTTGTAAACAATAGACTATAAAGCAAAATAATATACTTTTTCATTTGGTAAAGGTAACATATATGAATATTAAATTATACGATTTTAGAAAATGGCAGGGAGAGATCCACATGCAAAATATTAATGGTAAAACAGCTCTTATTACTGGTGGAGGGCGTGGAATTGGGCGTTCTACTGCAATTGCTTTCGCAAAAGAAGGCATTAACATCGGCTTAATTGGACGCACTCTTGAAATTTTAGAGAATGTAGTAGCTGAACTAAAAGAATACGGAGTGAAAGTAGCTATTGCAACTGGTGATGTATCGAATATCAATGAAGCGAATGCAGCCGTCGAAAAAATTCGCGGAGATCTTGGCGCTATCGATATTTTAGTGAATAGTGCTGGTATTTCTAAATTCGGAAACTTCCTTGAACTCAATCCAGAAGAATGGGCGAAAATCATTCAAGTAAATGTCATGGGTGTATATTACATTACACGTGCTGTGCTTCCAGAAATGATTGAACGTCAAACTGGGGATATCATTAATATTTCTTCAACAGCTGGTCAAAAAGGAGCACCTGTTACTAGTGCATACAGTGCTTCAAAAGCTGCTGTTATTGCCCTAAGTGAATCATTAATGCTTGAAGTAAGAAAACACAATATTCGTGTTAGTACTTTAACACCAAGTACAGTTGCTACTGATATGGCTGTTGAACTGAATTTAACTGATGGCAATCCAGATAAAGTAATGCAACCAGAGGATATCGCAGACTTCATGATTGCCCAGCTTAAATTGCATCCAAGAGTTCTTCTAAAATCAGCTGGCTTATGGTCAACAAATCCATAAGTGGTATGTCAACACTAAACTGGACAACTTTTATAAGGACTGCTGCTTGAATTCCACCGGTGTTAAATAGCCCAGTGTTCCATGAATTCGAATATT
>NZ_JBNNTI010000066.1:0-12915 GCF_050278625.1 Viridibacillus sp. NPDC096237
CCATGCCGAACACGGAAGTTAAGCTCTTTAGCGCCGATGGTAGTTGGGGGTTTCCCCCTGTGAGAGTAGGACGTTGCTAGGCACACTAAAGCACAACTGATTAAATCAGTTGTGCTTTTTTATATGATAGTTTGTCACTTGCTCCTTAAAACATTCGTGTGCAGTTTTCTAGCCTAAGCATTTTCTTGGTCGATTGTTGATCAAGGTCAGTGCTTCCTTTAATTCGTTATCTGTTACTTGCCCCTAAGTTCGCTTTCTTCGGAAAGAATTCCCGTAATAAGCCATTCCTTTTCATTAGATCCTCGTTGCCAGGTGGCGTAAGGTTCCGCGAAGTAAAACGGGATTTTCAGCTCTTTTTCTAACTTTTTCTAACAGCTAAATTCTTTTCCACGATCCGTTGTTGCTGTTAGAAATCTTTGTGTTGGAAGGACTGAAGCCAACTTGCGAATCGCACCTTCCATTGATTCAGAAGAATGGTCTGGTATCTATAAGGCGATATACATTCGCGTCATTCGCTCCATAATGCTCGCCAAACATCCTTTGTATCACGTGAAGAACTGTATCAAGTTCCCAGTGGACCGAATGTTTCACGTTCATTTACTTCACTTGGACGCAAGCGAATGGATGTATCTACATTGAATCGGCCACGCGTTTCACTAGGTTTTTGACGTTTACTTATTTGACGAAGTACAGTTAAATCCAAAATATACCTTTGTAAATCCAACGATAAATCGTTTTAAAGCTTAACTTCCCTTGAAATAAGCGACCTACAATCTGTTTGGGTGTCCAAGTTGCTTTTAACTTTTCTAGAATAACTTCTTTTATTTCAACTGTACATTTTATTTTCGCACGTTCTGATATGGTAAGATGTTTATAGCTCATAACAGTACCCCTGTGATTTGTATTGTGTAGGAACTTTCATTTTACACGGTGTTGTTATGAGCTTCTTTTATTTTGTCTTAGGTGTTGCACTTAATATTACAATTCGTCATGTAGAAAAAAGTTATAAAATCCTTGAATTTTCCCCTGAAAACTTATATTGAAATTTTTTTGCCATCAGATGATAATGGTGTTAATTTGATTTTTTTAACCTTATTATCTTATATTTATCCTGCAGCCTAATATAAAGTATAGAGTTTTTTACTATGGCTTTTGAATTTAGAAATTATACGGATCAATATGCAGAGCTTTAGAAGGTATATAAGAACATTTACAAGAATTTAACCACTAGTTACCTTTGAGATTTGTGGAACGGATAAGAACGCCGATCCGATTGTCGTATTTCTTAATGGGGGATAGTGAGGATCCTTGTATTACATAATAATATTAATATTGGTGTGAAGGCGTACTCTCAAATAACAATACTATTTTAAAATGCACAAAGTAACTATCTGTTACTAATATATATTAATAGAAATTTCATTATATAGATGAGATAATTTAGCAGTTAATGAAAAAATATAGTGACGCAGAAATTATATAAAGAAAACGGATTTGTCAAATAAAGGTATAAGAATTCAATGATAATAGGATTGAAAAATTGTTATGATATTACCATCTTAATAGCCTCTAAGAGCGTAATTTATACGTGTTAGTAATCTAACCTCAGATTCTGATTATAACGGTGTAAAATGCTCAAATAAGGCCTTTCTAATAGATAGGATTCATATAATAATATATAGGTATATTTAAGTGCAAAATAATTAAAAGTTTTTTCAAAAATAGCTTGAAATGTTTTAATATGCTGTTATAATAATATTTGTATTCGACAAATTAAACATCTAAAAAAGCGATAATATTATTGTTCCGAAGTAGCTCAGTGGTAGAGCAATCGGCTGTTAACCGATCGGTCGTAGGTTCGAGTCCTACCTTCGGAGCCATTTTTTTGTCTATGCTTCCATAGCTCAGCAGGTAGAGTGCTTCCATGGTAAGGAAGAGGTCACCGGTTCGAGCCCGGTTGGAAGCTTTCAAATCACCTATCTAGAAGTAAAAATATATCGATTTTTGTTTTGCAAGATGAAATTTTTAATGTTTTTCAAATTAAGTATTGCTTTTTTTTTTGAAAGATGTTAATATAATTCTTGTCCTGTTTTAAGCAGTACAGTATCAATGGCCCCTTGGTCAAGCGGTTAAGACACCGCCCTTTCACGGCGGTAACACGGGTTCGAATCCCGTAGGGGTCACCATTTTTTTCTAACTATTTTTACATATCCATGGAGGATTAGCTCAGCTGGGAGAGCACCTGCCTTACAAGCAGGGGGTCGGCGGTTCGATCCCGTCATCCTCCACCATATTTTTTTCGGAGGGGTAGCGAAGAGGCTAAACGCGGCGGACTGTAAATCCGCTCCTTCGGGTTCGGCGGTTCGAATCCGTCCCCCTCCACCATTTTTAATATTCATTATTCATTGTTGGGGTATAGCCAAGCGGTAAGGCAACGGATTTTGATTCCGTCATGCCCTGGTTCGAATCCAGGTACCCCAGCCATTTTAATTATATGAGCCATTAGCTCAGTTGGTAGAGCATCTGACTTTTAATCAGAGGGTCGTAGGTTCGAATCCTACATGGCTCACTTTCAAATAAAACTTCAACCTCTTTCTACTTCTTGTAGAGAGAGGTTTTTTTGTGGTTAAAATAAAGGATGTCTCCAATGATAATTTTTGGAATGTACGCATTTTTGTATATCTATTAAATGGATATTATTTTTAAAATTCGAAGAGTAGTATAGTACTTTGTTAAGTTGTAACATTATTCTCTCAATTGCATCTGACCCTTTGTATAAATATTCAGAATTTTGTTGAGTTGAGCCAACAGGAGTATAGCATTTACAATATAGGTAGTTCACAAAGGGGGAATAAAATAATGCATAAATTAAATATTTCATTAATAGGTGTGCCAATGGATTTGGGACAAGCACGTCGTGGCGTTGATATGGGGCCAAGTGCTATTCGTTATGCGGGCGTTGTAGAAAGATTAGAAGCAATAGGATATGGAGTGATAGATGAGGGTGATATTCAGATTGGGGTATCTGAACGTGAGGTATCCAGCGATACGCACTTACGGAATTTATCAGCTGTTACTGAAGCAAGCGCAAGGCTTGCTAATAAAGTACATGATGTCGTTTTACAAAATCATTTCCCACTTGTTCTTGGCGGGGATCATAGTATTGCAATAGGTACGCTTGCAGGTTTATCAGAACATTATGAGAATTTGGGTGTCATTTGGTATGATGCTCATGCAGATTTGAATACAAGTGATACTTCACCAACAGGAAATATTCATGGTATGCCACTAGCTGTAAGTATTGGGCTAGGTCATGAAAAGCTTGTAAACATTCGTGATCACGCACCTAAAGTAAAACCTGAGAATATTGTTATTATTGGTGCACGCTCGGTGGATCCGGGAGAACGTGAATTAATAAAAGAAAAAGGGATTAAAGTATTTACGATGCATGAGATTGATCGAGTAGGTATGACGAGTGTCATGCAAGATGCAATTTTTTATTTGAGGGAAAAAAATGTAGATGGATTACATTTATCTTTAGATCTAGATGGTATCGATCCTCTTTATACTCCGGGGGTAGGTACACCTGTTCCGGGTGGCATTACATATCGTGAAAGTCATTTAGCGATGGAGATGTTACATGAGTGCGAAATGATTACTTCAGCTGAATTTGTAGAAGTAAATCCAATCTTAGATGAAAAAAACAAAACAGCAGATGTTGCGGTTGCTTTAATGGGATCGTTATTTGGTGAAAAATTAGTGTGATAAAGAAGGACGGGCATGCCCGTCCTTCTTTAATTGCTGAAAAGTTAGGGTTTTTGGGAAAAGGGAACTTATTAACAAGTAATTAAGTCCTGAAAAGAGAAGTTTCTTATGAATTCGAATCATTTTTACTTACATATTTGTTATAATTATGGAAGAAAGATTCTTTGAGTAGTTTCAAAAAAAAATCAAAAAATGAAACTTAATCTATAGACAAATCGTATATAGAATAACAGCCGCATGGGCGGAGGGAAATCACAATGGATGCGTTAATCAACAAGAGAATAAAACAAGTGCTGAAAGGCGATCAAAGTGTGTATTCTGATATTGTGAGCCTCTACCAGCAAAAGCTGTACCAAGTTTGTTATCGCATGCTTGGCAATCAACATGAAGCAGAAGATATAGCGCAGGAGGCATTTGTCCGTGCGTATATTAATCTTCACACTTTTGATTTAAACCGAAAATTTTCGACTTGGCTGTACCGTATAGCGACAAATTTATGTATAGACCGTATAAGGAAAAAGAAACCGGACTATTACTTAGATGCACAAGTTGCTGGAACGGACGGTCTAGATATGTATTCTCAAATTTCTTCATCAGACAGGTTACCTGAAGAAGAAGTAGAAAGAATGGAGCTACAGGAGCGAATTCAATATGAAATTAGCCAGTTGCCAGACAAATATCGAACAGTCATTGTCTTAAAGTATATAGAAGAATTGCCATTGCAAGAGATTAGCGAGATTTTGGATATGCCACTTGGGACAGTCAAAACTCGAATTCACAGGGGGCGCGAAGCTCTGAGAAAGCAATTAGGCAATCTGTAGGAGGGATTTCAGTATGAATGCGTGTCCAAAACATATTGGTGAATACATGCATGAATATTTAGATGGTGATATTAGTCGTGAACATGAAATCGAGCTAAAAGCACATTTGCAAAGCTGTGATAACTGTCGACAACATATGCAGGAGCTAAATAGCACAATTGCCTTTGTCAAAAGTGCTGCCGTCGTTTCAGTACCTCTGGATTTCAAGCAAAACGTTATGGTACATCTACCTAAAGGAAGATCAGGAGCCGGTGTCCAAAGATGGCTACGCCGCCATCCTATATTTGTTGCAGCAGCAATGTTTTGTATCTTGATGAGCGCCTCACTTCTTACAGGCTTTAATGATAATAAAGAGTTTTCAGTGACCAAGCAGCCTAACCTAGTTGTAGAGGGGCAAACTGTCATCGTACCTGAAGGGAAGACTGTGACAGGTGATATCGTAGTCAAGAACGGGGATATCATTGTAGAAGGTGCGGTAGATGGTAATATCACAGTGATTAATGGCCAATATATGGCCTCAACAGCAAATGTCACAGGTCAAATAGATGAGATCAATCAAGCATTTGAATGGCTTTGGTATAAAATTAAAAATGGCGGGAAAGAATTACTTTCATTTTTAGATAAAAACGAATAAAACAAATGAAAAAGTCTACTTTTAAGGTAGACTTTTCTGTTTCATCTCAGCAAGTAAAGTAAGAGTTGTGCTATACTGAACACATATGCACTGGCTAGAAAAGTGGGGGATCCACATGTCTTTTATTAATGAAGTTACACAATTTACCGACAATGTATGGATTAGAATGTTAATGAACATTCTGGACATTCTTTTAGTATGGTTTGTTATTTATAAAATTTTAACCTTGATAAGAGGAACAAAAGCTGTCCAATTATTAAAGGGAATATTCGTTATTATTATTATTAGGATTATTACTGTTTACGCTGGTCTTAATACGCTGGGATGGATGATGCAACAGGTTATCAATTTTGGTTTCCTCGCTATTATTATCATATTCCAACCGGAGTTACGTCGGGCACTTGAACAAATTGGCCGCGGTAAGCTATTTGCCCGCAGTAATTTACAAGAAGATGAAGAACGTACAAGATTAGTAAGCGCAATGTCCAAATCTGTTAGTTACATGGCGAAGAGACGTATTGGAGCGCTTGTTTCGATTGAACGTGAAACAGGTTTGAACGATTATATTGAAACAGGGATTCCGATGTTCTCTGAAATTTCGTCTGAATTACTGATCAATATCTTCATACCTAATACACCATTACATGATGGTGCAGTAATTGTTCAAAAGAACAAAATAGCTGCTGCTGCTTGTTATTTACCATTATCGGAAAGTCCATTTATCTCAAAAGAATTAGGTACCCGTCATAGAGCTGCTATAGGTATTAGTGAAGTGACAGATGCCATAACAATTATTGTATCCGAAGAAACTGGAGCAATTAGTTTAACGGTTAATGGCGACTTACACCGAGATCTATCAATTGAAGAGTTTGAAGCACGTTTACGTAAAGCGTGGTTTGGTCCCGAGCAAGATGCAACAAATACCTCTAAGTGGAGCTGGAGGGGGAATAAAAAATGATGGATAAATTAATTGAAAGCCCATGGTTTTTAAGAATTACTGCCCTGACATTAGCAATGCTCCTATTCTTTACGGTTCAGCCAGGTGAAAAAAATAGTTCTGATGGTTTTTCATCAGGGACACATGTGGACGTACTGCATAATGTACCCGTACAGGTTTACTATGATGATGAGAGTCTAATCGTCACAGGAGTTCCAAAAACCGTAGATGTTACAATCAAAGGTCCAATGGCCATCGTTATTCAAACGAAGGCAGTAAGTGATTATACGGTATTCGTAGATTTACGTAAGCAAACAATTGGGGAACATAAAGTAACTATTCAACATGAAAATTTTTCTGATAAACTATCAGTACAAATAGATCCATCAACAATTGATATTTCGATTGAAGAAAGAGTAACGAGAACATTTAAAATCGATCCTGAAATTAATGAAAGACTACTGGCAGAAGACTATTACGTGAAAAGTATGACAGCGAATCCTAATTCAGTAACAGTTACGGGCGCTAAGAGTACAGTAGATAGCATAAGCTACGTAAAAGCGACAGTTACTGGTGAACAAGGATTAAAGAATTCCTTCGAACAAGAAGCGAATGTCAAAATACTAGATCGTGATATGAACAAATTAGATGTAGAAGTGAAGCCAGAGAAGATTAAAGTGAATGTTGACATTGGAGAGTATACTAAGGAAGTACCTGTCGTCCTAAATCAAAAAGGGACGCCAGGTAAAGATGTCACGATAAAGTCATTAACGACTATAACGAGCAAGATGACTTTATTCGGATCAAAGGCAGCTCTTGAAAATACGAAACAACTTAATGTTGATGTGGATGTATCTAAAATCAAAAGCTCTGGTACCTTTAAAGTAAATATTGATAAGCCAGAGGGTATTTCAAGGATGTCTGAGGACAGCCTAAAAGTCCAAGCTGTAGTTGAGAAAAACGAAACGAATTCTAATAAAGAAGTAGATAAGGACGAAGAAAAACAGACTGACGAGGAAGAGACTTCATCAATAATAAGTTCAAGAGAATTTAATAATGTAGCAGTTGAAGTTCGAAACCTAGATGAGGGTTATCGTAGTGACTTTATCACACCAAAGAACGGTATAATTACATTAACTGTGAAAGGTGATGAAAAGGAGTTAGCGAGTCTAGATATCAACGATTTCGATTTATATATTGAAGCAGCAGATAAGGAGACTGGAAATCATAAGCTACCTATTCAAGTTGATGGACCAAGAAATCTGACCTGGTCACTTTCTAATAACATCGCCAATCTTCGAATAGAACAAACTTCTTAAAAGAATTTGATTGAAGGATCGTAGATAGTTTTGAAGGAGAGAACAAAATGGGTAAATATTTCGGTACAGACGGCGTCCGCGGAGTCGCCAATAGTGAGCTGACGCCTGAGTTAGCATTTAAACTCGGTCGCTTCGGTGGATACGTTTTAACGAAAGAAGCCACAGGACGTCCAAAAGTATTAATTGGTCGTGATACACGTATATCTGGGCAAATGCTTGAAGGAGCTCTAGTAGCCGGCTTACTTTCTGTAGGAGCAGAAGTAATGCGCCTTGGTGTCATTAGTACACCTGGAGTGGCTTATTTAACACGCGTTATGAGTGGCCAAGCAGGTGTTATGATATCAGCATCTCATAACCCAGTTGCAGATAATGGTATTAAATTCTTCGGCCCCGATGGTTTTAAACTTACTGACGAACAAGAAGCGGAAATTGAAGCTTTATTAGATCAAGAACAAGATGAATTACCACGTCCAACAGGTGGTGACTTAGGATCATTAAGTGACTATTTTGAAGGCGGTCAAAAATACATTCAGTACTTGAAACAGACAGTAGAAGAAGAGTTTACAGGTATTCATATCGCATTAGATTGTGCACATGGTGCAACATCTTCACTTGCAGCACACCTATTTGCGGACTTAGAAGCAGACTTATCAACGATGGGTGCTTCACCAAACGGCTTAAATATTAACGAAGGTGTAGGTTCTACACACCCTGAAGAACTAGCTAAAATGGTTGTTGAAAAAGGTGCGGATGTTGGACTTGCTTTTGATGGTGATGGTGATCGTCTAATTGCTGTCGATGAAAAGGGTAATATCGTTGACGGAGATCAAATCATGTATATTTGCGCTAAACATTTCCAAGAAAAAGGACGTTTAAACAAAGATACAGTTGTTTCTACGGTTATGAGCAATATGGGCTTCTATAAAGGTATAGAAGAGCATGGTATGCAAAGTATTCAAACTGCAGTGGGTGATCGTTACGTTGTAGAAGCTATGCGCGAAGGCGATTACAACCTCGGCGGAGAGCAATCGGGACATATTGTTTTTCTTGATTACAATACTACTGGTGATGGCTTGCTAACAGGTTTACAACTTGTCAATGCAATGAAATTAACAGGTAAAACATTATCTGAGCTAGCAGCTGAGATGACGATTTTCCCTCAAAAGCTAATTAATATTCGAGTAACAGATAAATACGCTGTTACCGAAAATGCAAAAGTAGCAAAAGTAATTGCTGAAGTAGAGCAAGAGATGGATGGTAATGGCCGTATTCTTGTTAGACCATCGGGAACTGAACCATTAGTTCGTGTAATGGTCGAAGCATCAACAACTGAGAACTGTGAAGCTTATGCAGAACGAATTGCAGCTGTTGTAAAAGAAGAAATGGGTTTAACTGAATAAAAAGAGGAAAAGGGTAAGCATACTTTTAGATGCTTGCCCTTTTTGTATTTTAAAACACTTAAATCGTTCTCTGAAAAAATCGAGTATGTTATGTAGGATAGCAACCTGGAGAATAGCTAAAGTTGACCCGTACGAATCAGTAGCCTATATTGAAATGAAATGTTAATGTTTAATTTACGCCAGATGTGGAATAGTTTTAGTGTACGGTTGATATTGTACCCTTATTCAACAAACAACTAAGGAGTAATTGGAAATGGCAAAAGTAGCAACAGTCATTACGAATTTGTTTGAAGATGTGGAATTTACAGATCCTGCAAAAACAATGAGAGATACTGGACATGAAGTATTTACAATTAAAAAAGAAGCAGGTAATCAAATAGAAGGTAAGCATGGTAAAAAGATAAAAATTGATTATGGCATTGATGAAAGTCCACAATTGTTAATATCTGCGAAGACTTTAGATGGTCTCGATGCAACTGGTTATAAATCTATCCGTGTAGATATGGAAAATGCGGGAGCGATTTATAAAGACGAAGAAGTATTTGTATGTCAAAATCAATTAGTAACGAGTCAAACACCTTATCCCAGCATTCAATAGGGAATTGCTGAAATTATTGGGTAAATAATAATGGGGAAATCGTTAATGTGTAAACTTTAACGGTTTTTTAATAAAAAGAGGGAACAAAAAGTGCTATTTGAACGTATAATATAGTGGGAAATATTATTTTTCCTTGTAAACCTTTTTTAGCATGTTTCTGATTGACTATGAATACTGATTTCAGTATGATGAAGTTGCTACTGTTTAAAGGGTTAATCTTTATACTAAAATAGTAGCTGCGCAAAAGGAGGAATCAAAAGTAGCGCATAAAACAAAGGAAAACAATTATAGCGCCAGCGCTGAAGAAATTGGACGACGCAGATCTTCAGCAGACGAGGTGGAGGAGTATCGAAAGTTTCGGCGGATGCCTCCCGATCGCCATTGCCCGATCGAAATTTTGCTTATAAAACGTTTGAGTAATCAAATGGACAAAAAAGCAAAACGGCAAAGTCACAGCAGCATAAGAATGTTTCCCCGACTTCTTAGGAAGACGAGGTATACTTTCTTGCGGCTAATTTTGCAAACTTCGGAGGAATTTAATATGTGTGGAATTGTTGGATATATAGGCTTTTTGGATGCGAAAGAAATCCTATTAAAAGGCCTTGAGAAATTAGAGTACCGCGGATACGACTCTGCAGGTATCGCACTTCGTAATGAAGCAGGAATTACTGTCTTTAAAGAAAAAGGACGTATCGCAGACTTACGTGCAGTAGTAGAAGAAGATGTTTTGGCTAACACGGGCATCGGTCATACACGCTGGGCAACTCATGGCGTACCAAATCAATTAAATGCTCACCCACATCAAAGTGCATCAGGTAGATTTACACTTGTGCATAATGGGGTTATTGAAAATTATCATTTATTGCAAGCCGAATTATTACAATACGTGGACATGAAATCTGATACTGATACAGAAGTTATTGTGCAGTTAGTCGAAAAGTTTGTAATTGATGGAATGACAACAGAAGAAGCATTTAGTCATACTTTATCTTTACTACACGGGTCATATGCTATTGCTTTACTTGATGCAGCGGAAGAAGAAACAATCTTTGTCGCAAAAAATAAAAGCCCATTACTAGTAGGTATTGGCGAAGGTTTCAATGTGGTGGCTTCAGATGCTATGGCGATGTTACAAGTAACAGATCAATTCATAGAACTACATGACAAAGAAATCGTAATCGTACGTAAAGAAGTCATGACGATTAAAAACCTAGATGGCACAGTAGTAGAACGTGCGCCGTATACAGCTGAGTTAGATATGAGCGACATTGAAAAAGGCACATATCCTCACTATATGTTAAAAGAAATTGACGAACAACCAAGTGTTGTCCGTAAAATTATTCAAGCTTATGAAAACGAACACGGTGAATTAGCTATCGACCCTGCCATTACAGAAGCATTGCACGAAGCAGATCGCCTATATATTATTGCAGCCGGCACAAGCTATCACGCTGGTTTAGTAGGGAAAGAATACTTCGAGAAAATCGCACGTATTCCAGTTGAAGTGCATATCTCAAGCGAATTCGGCTATAATATGCCACTACTATCTGAAAAACCGCTATTCATCTTCATCACACAATCTGGTGAAACAGCAGATAGTCGCCAAGTATTAGTGAAGATTAAAGATCTTGGTTACCCAACGTTAACAATTACAAACGTACCTGGTTCGACCCTGTCACGCGAATCAGATTACACAATGCTCTTACATGCAGGTCCAGAAATTGCTGTAGCGTCTACTAAAGCATATGTAGCCCAAGTAGCGGTACTAGCAATCGCTGCCTATGTAGAAGCTAAGACTCAAGGGATTGAAGTAAAATTCGATTTGAAAAAAGAGTTAGCTATTGTAACGAATGCAATTCAGTCAATCGTCGATTCAAAAGAAGTCTTTGAAATAGCATCTAAAGACTATTTATCAACAACACGTAACGCATTCTTCATCGGCCGTAATATCGATTACTGCGTAAGTGTGGAAGGTGCACTGAAATTAAAAGAAATCTCTTACATCCAAGCTGAAGGCTTTGCTGGAGGAGAACTAAAACACGGAACAATTGCTCTTATTGAAGAAGGCACACCAGTAATAGCACTCGTAACGCAAAAATCAGTCAGCCTGAACATCCGAGGCAACGTTAAAGAAGTCACAGCACGTGGCGCTAATCCATGTATCATTTCTATGGAAGGCATGGAGCAAGAAGGTGACGCTATTGTCCTGCCACAAGTACACTCATTACTAACACCGCTTATGTCAGTAGTGCCGTTACAGCTTATAAGCTACTATGCAGCACTATATCGCGGTTGTGATGTAGATAAACCACGTAACTTGGCTAAATCGGTTACGGTTGAGTAGGACGTGTGGCGCATCGCTTGTGAGTTATAACTAATCCTGTCACAGTTTATAAGTAATTTTGTCATAAAGATATAAGATAATATGACAACAAAAGTAAACCTTGGTACGGCTTAATTGCTGATGTATCAAGGTTTATTGTTTTTATTAGTAGGAGCTTTTTAATTATAGAATAAATAAATATAAAGAAAAATCTTAGTGAAAAATTATATATAATATTGTCACTTATAGTAATCTCTGTTGTTGATGTTTACGAACAAAAAAAGTTATTACTGTAAAATGACAATAATAATATATACTCGACAATAATCTACGTCGAATAGCACGCTGTTTAGTAAGAAAATGCGTGTTATAAGCTGGCTAATAGGCGTGAGAATTTACCGTAACAGTCCGGCTGACTGGTGGATGTTTTGGAAGTAAAGATTGGCTAGTGATATATCTGATATATCAGGGGTTAAACACGGGGTATTTTGAAGATATAGGGAGACAAAGTGAAGTCACCGTTGGATATAAGTGGCTTTACAGATATGGTGGGGAAAGTGGAGTCAAGAGCTCTTTTCACCTTGACTCCACTTTTTAGATATAGGGGAATACCAACATTTCGCGCAAAACATACGTTAAGCAAATTTCGACATAGAAAACCATGTACTTTATACTCCAAAACTGTAAGAAGTGTAATAAAACTTATTCTTTTATCCATTAACTGCATATTGATAAAAAGATGAGTTATTGAACATAACAGATAATAAAAATTCCCATAAACCCTTTATTTACAAGGTGTTCAATACCCTTTGATCTTCTGAACAGTTCCTTAGCGTATTGCTGGCCCCCAATTAACGCTTAAAAAAGTCTCTAATATATAGAGAGAGAAGAAAAGTACTTTGGAATGCTTAAAAACGATGATATACCAACGTTTATTGGGCTTTTCATGTGTTGTATATTTGCAACACATGAAAAGCTAGAAAATAGTAAATTAGGATTATATTTCATAACTTTAACTTGATACCTAGATTATTCATCAATTAACACAGAATCCCGCCGAAAAGCTGATTAGTCAGCTTTTTGGCGGGATTCTCTTTTTCACTTAAAAAATGAAAAAA
>NZ_JBNNTI010000067.1:0-12495 GCF_050278625.1 Viridibacillus sp. NPDC096237
ATTATAAAGGACTTTTTTTATGCACAAAACAAGATTATTGAACATTTTGAGTATTTTTAAAATTAAAGTTATTTTAATGCAACGCTAGTGGTACAAAGTAATAAAATAATAATATTGGGAGGGTTAATATGAAGAAATTATTGTTGACAGTTGCGTCCATTTTACTTCTTGCAACTACAGGTAACGTAGCAAGTGCAAGTGAGTTGAAATCGGGAAATGAACAAAAACTAAATTATAAAAATTGGGTTGATGAACAGATCGATTCAGCTACAGGTGATGAAAAAACGGAACTATTAAACTCTTATAAACAGTACAAAGAAATCTCTAATGAAGACCAAGAAAAATTTGTGGAATATATTTATAATCCACAAGAGCAAGAACAGGCATTAAGAGCATTTGCTACCGTTCCAGAAAATTCTTCAAGATCATTACAGAATGGGGACATAGAAGTGACTTCAACTTTTATTGAAGAAGAATTACCTGGAAAAGCTAAAGGAACGGCAGTACCAGTAAAGAAAACTTATAAAAGAGCACTTTCCATAAAGGGTATAAAAATTTTAGAATCTACTATTTGGGTTCAACATATGCAAAAAGACGGTGAAATTACAGGTACTCCTATTGCTGATGCTTTTACATCTGTAAATTTATATCCTACTTTATCAGATACGTATAGCTCACCAGCTATTTCTAATACTAAATTGGTTGTAGTTGCAAGTTCAGTAGTAACATTTACTACTAAGATTGATAATATAAAGTATGCACAAACTGGTACTATAGCGATTTATTCTGATGTAAATGGTTACTCTGACGGTACGTATACCACTGAATAGTTGATTATGTAGAAGGGGAGGAAATTAGGTGACATCCATAAAGGCGAAAAATATATATCATTTCGAGCCTTTACTGTACGGACTGAAAATCTCTCAAAAACTACAAAAAGAGAATGAGGAAGTGTTATCTATTCCTCATTCTCTTTATTTAATTTAAGGTAAAAATTTATCAACAGTTCTATTTGATACCTTTAGGTAGTGATCGTTTATTGTCTTAATCGACTTATGACCTGTTTGTTTGGCGATTGTCGCTAAATCTGCGCCACGCTCATGCATATCTGAAACGAGTGTCTTTCGAAAGTTATATGCGGTTAAACCAGTCCACTTTTTTAAATCATTCAGGTAAGCTCTTGTAGAGTAGCCCTATATGCTTGGCACGGAAAGCATCATCTCGCTCATATTCAAATTGCTTTGGCGATTATAACAATATTTTTAAAGAGAAAAGCAGGCGATTTCCCCATTTTTGGAAAATCGCCTACTTTACTTTTGTTTTCAAGTAATTATCGTATTTACAAGGATAATGATACTGTATGGTAGCTTTAATCTAACTTACGTACATAATTTTTTATACAATATTAATTCCTGCACTTGCATTACCAGTAATAGTAGTGACAATTGCAAGCCCTGTGGTAGTAACAGAGAACACCATTAATAAACGATCACCAGCAGCTACTGGCACTGGTGCAACGTTTGCAGTACCAGATGTAATAGTGCCTACTGCGATTGTTGAAAGAGCTGGTGTTAAATCAACAAATGCTGTTGTAGGGCTGAAAACATTACTTCCCGCAACCGCGCGGTAAACTTGTGCTCTGACTGTTGCTGTTCCTCCTACAAGGGTTAAAGCAACTGTTGCAGACAAGGATGCAGATATAGATGTAATACTACCAGCACGTGGAACTGAAAAGGCTTCCGTTCCAGTAGCAGCTGACAAGTCTATATTATTACCAACAAGAGATACCCCTGGAATAGCCGTACCAAATCCTACAAGACTTGTTGTACCTATTAAGCCAGTAGCAAGTGTTACTAAAACAACAGGAATTGTTCCTGAAGCGAATGGGACGATAGTGCCTGTTAGTGCTGGTGTAGTAATACATGCAGCGTCTACAGCTATAAAAGGACCAAGTGAAGTACAATTATTATTATTTGCGCAGCCGCACATTGAATTATTCATACACATTTTTACACCCCCTTTCCCCTTTATTCTATTCAGTTAAGATAAAGGGGAAAGGGCATTTTCCTAAATGGTCCAAAATTTTAAACTAACTCCATTTTCGAAAGAAATTGAAAAATAAAGAGTTCTTTTCTTTTTTTTGCTCTTCTTCAGTTGATTCTTCTTTTACCTCAGGTTGCTTGTTTACCTCTTCAATTTGTATATGGGTTTCAAATTTATTCTCTGGCGTAACTTCAAAGACTTCAAATTCGTCACTTTTTAAAGTAGGGGATGTATTTGTGTTGTCTTGCTCATTAACTACTTTAGAATCTTCAAGAATGGAAGGCTCATTAACCACTTTAGAATCTTCAAGAATGGAAGGCTCATTAACTACTTCAGAATCTTCAGGAGAGGTGGGCTCTTTAACTTCTATAGAAGCTTCAGAAATGGCAGGTTCATTAACTACTTTAGAAGTTTCAGGAAAAACAGGTTCTTTTGTTATTACAGAGCTCGTTTTATCTATAGTGATGACAGTGTTATTAATTTTTTCGGGTTCTCCGCAATTAACTAAATCTTCTGTTTTAAGTTCATTGTCAATGGAATTATGGATTTCAGTATGCGGTAAAGTATTAGATTCATAAACTCTGATTGGAATTTCCTGTGCGTTCGTAGCGTTTTTAAAATGGAAGGTGGATTCGGTGGTGGTATTTCTATATAAACCATTATATATTTGGCTTGGATGAGTATTTATTGATTGAAAGTATTGTTGATTAAAATGGCGTTCTTCGGGTATATTTCTTTGATTTTCATTGCGAACGGAAGGTATACCATTGTTTGCATCTAATTGCCCATTTGTTGCTTTACCTGCCAGACTTTGTAACATTTTATAAGATGGCTGTTTTGATGTAATCACCGATTGGCTTGTTGTCTGTGTAATTATCGGATATCTCTGTGCACCGTTAGAAATAAATTTAGATGTGTTTTCATTTTTAGGTGTAGTGGTTGGAGTTTCAGTATTTTCAATCGTGAGTAATTTGTTTAGAACCCTTAGCATTTCTTGGTTCATTTTCTCAATCATTTGATTCAGAGATTCAATTTGTGTCGATAGAAGTTTTATCTGCTCCTCATAGCCTCTGATTTGTGAATTCTGCTTATCTTCTATTGTTTCAGTTAGCCCTTCTATAAGTGCCAATTGCGTTTTAATCCCATTAAAATCCTTTTTCATAAATAGATAATCATCATTTGAAGTCCCCATTTTTAATGAGGTTAACGTTTCCTTGTAGGCATCTATTTTTTCCTTCCATTTTTCAATGTCTTGAGTGGAGTACAATCTTGAATCTTCCATTGCATTTCACCCCTTTCAGTCCATTAATATTTTATTAAAAATATTTACTTTCTGTTACAAATATACAGGTCCTTTCAAATATTTTAGTTTCTCCATAAGAAGAGGAGATGTAAGTAAATACGATACATACTGATACTTAAGCATTTTAATAAAAATCAGAACGAATTATTTGTTAGCCCATACACTTATAGCTAGAAAACATATGATACAACGAAAGCTAAAATTTTATGGAGGTGTCGAAAGGATGCAAGAGAATATGCCATCCCAGGCGCAGGACCCAGAATTAATTTGTATAAACGTTGATAAGGTATTTGATTGGATTGTAAAAGAAATGTCGTTTGATATTTCCCCTACTGGACCAATTACTTTTACAGGAGTAACAGCAGCTACTAACTTAACGGGTGCAGTAGTTACATGTAAAGTAGTTCCGGCTACATCTAATCCTATTGTAATTTTGAACCGTGAGAATCGCCAATTCTCCATTGATGGTTCAACGGTATGTCTTCAAAATCTAACTATTCAAAAGAATTTTATTCTCACGATAGTTGTTACTTTACCGAATGGAACTATGTTCACAAGCAATAATATTCCAGTTTCGCGTTGTGAACAAGTAACATTATGTGCGCCGAAAGGGACAGATGTAGAAATTTTATTTACAGATTTAGATTGTTTCGTTTGTACAACAGGATCATTAACAGCTGGAGACGGCACAATTACGTTTTCTGCACTAACAATTACTGTATCAGTTTGCCAAAGTATTCAATCTACATTCCCAGTTACTGTGGAATTCTTAGCAACATTCTGTGAACCAAGAGCTGAATTACCATTCACATGTCCGGGTGTAGTTCGTCCTCAGCAGTGTCCCGCTATTTTCCCAACTCTTGGCTAGTGGTACTAACACCGCGGAGAAAATCATATCGTAAGGAGAGGGTAATCCTCTCTTTTTTTTTATGAAAGAATTCAAATATAGCCATCTCCTGAAAAATGTGAATTCTTTAGTTGATTTAATACTATTGGTAAGGAGGACTAATTATGACTGCTGCTCGTATTGTTCATGTGGAAGAAAAGATAAATGAACTAAAAAAACAAACGGATTTTTATGTTCATGAAATTAAACAAATGGTTGGTAAACTCATTATCCCGGATAGTGTCAACGTCATTAGTTATTTCACATCCTCGTTCAATATTTCTAATAATCCGGATGAAGAGAACTTATGCTTGGGCTCTTATCATATTCTCAATGTAGGTAATCAGCCTATAACAAATCCGTATCTATGTATAAAACTGCCTGAAGACTCTCCATTCTCTTTCTCTGGAAAGTATGTCTATGAACATTTTGCACCGAAATTAAAAGGAAACAGTAGCTGGGAGCGAATCAATGATCAATCGAGCAAGGAGGAGTTTTGGCTTAGACCTATAGGAAAAACAACATTAGAGCCAAACGAAACACTATCATTTCCTAATTTTCAAATCAAATGGGGTCATAATTTATCTTATTCAGGAAGTATCATAGGTTTTACATATTGTGATCAGCTAGAAGATGGTGTCGTCGTCTTAAATCCTATTAATCTAAATGGAATTAGTTATACACAGGGGGATGAAAATGAGTGAGTATGAAAATATGAATCAAAAAATAGATAGTGTTATCCATCAACGTATGAAGGAACAGCTTACGAATTTGCCTAACTATAGTAATGAAGAAAATAATAGCTTTGCTTATCTCGAAAAAGGTACATTGAATCTACTTATTAATTATTTATTATCAGGAGAAAAGATAAAAGCTGAAGAAATAGGCGATGAAGAATTAGAAATTAAGCTTATTAAGCAGCTTGACGAGATGTTAGAGGAAAGTAAGGAGCAATTTGAAGAAGTGATTAGTTTACTTGAAAAATTGTCGTGATAGGAGGTACAATTGTGGATAATGATATTGTTAAAAACAATGATCCAGTTCAGCTTCAGCAAATGATCATTTTTTTAAGAGCTGAGTTAGCAAAATATAAAAATGATCCAGTTCAGCTTCAGCAAATGATCATTTTTTTAAGAGCTGAATTAGCGAAATATAAAAATGAAGTTAAAAGGTTCAGAGATAGTGATTATTATTCACTAGTACTGAAATTAGAGCAAGAAAATCTTCAATTATCAAAACAGAAAAAGGAGCTTTCGATGGAGCTTCTAAAGCAGAAGAGAGACCATGAAAAAAAAATAAAAACTTACTATGATGATATACAAGTAAGAGAAATCCAGAAGAAAAAACAACTTTCTTCGATAGTGGGTTTATTAAAAGAATTAGAAAAAATGCGTGCAGAAAATAAGCTAATAAAGGAAACGTTAAAATCCACTAAAGATGAATTTCTTTCTGTGAATTCAGATGCTAATTATATGACTTTAATAGATGGGCTTGAAAATAAGTTGAATGTTTTTACAAGAGATTTAAGCCAACAAATGATGACTATAATTGAAGCTGTTGAAAGATCTCGTGTAGAACAAACTAATTCAAACAATCTTAATGAGCATTTAGCCATAGAAATAGAGGGGAAAAGCACTGAGATAGAAAAATTATCGAGAGAATTAGCGGATGTAAAAAAGCATAGCTTTTCTCTAAGTGGAAAAACGATGGTGAATCCAGAGGTCTTTACACACTTAGATTCTCAAGTAAATAAGGTATTGGCTCAATCAATGGATTTTGAAAAGCAGTTGAATCATAAATTACGCTTGCTTGATGACTTGGACCACAAATTGAACGAGCTTACTATAGAAATAACTACTGATAAAACTGTATAAAAGTATGGTAAAGAAGGCTGTTTCAAAAGTAAGACAAGACACATTTTTGAAACAACTATTTTTATGTTATTAGGATTCTACTTGTTGTTTCGTTTTTCACCAATCGGGCTTTTACGGGCAGTTAATGCGAAATAAACATAGGAAATTTCAGCTAATCTGTAACATTAAGGATAAGTAATGGCACAAGGTGATTGATTTCACCTATACTTGTTTAATATGTAACACATAAAGGGACTGCAACAAATTTACAGGCTCGATATGCTGGAACTGACTTAGCTAATGAAAAAAAGCGGGCCTTGCTATCAGCACTACAATCTAATGACGACTTTCGACACTGTTTTAGGTCAAAAAATTCAGCAGGAAGTATGGGTAGATTTGCACTCTGATGCTTAATTTCGTCTGTATAAGTGATCGCTTTCTCACTAACTGCTTTTACATTCGGATTTCATTTGAGCTGTTTTTGTTTATTTTTCGTAAAATATCTTTTGGTCTATTCACTCTACACTAACATCTTTTTTTTCATTATAAACAAAAGTACCCTATAGGTTAGACTTTTTCAAAGTATCTATCAGGGTACAGTTTAAAGAAAAGGAAGATCATTTTCTTTAAATTCTTTGTCGGGATTGATTATATAAGTTGAACAGATGATGAATTTTCAACAAGTTGAATAGTAACATCTTCACTCGATTTCCATTAAAATAATTCATGGATGTCAAACAGACTTATTTGTTTTACATTAGCCATGGGGCATTCACTCCGTTCGGTTTTGGTTGTTTGGTCGCTACCATTATACCGAATCTGGGGAGGTGTCTGTTTTTTATTCGTTTGAAACCCTTGAGCCCCAAGGACTCTGGATTATGAAATCAACTCGTTTATATAAAAAGTTTATCTTCTATTGGCAGATTGTCCCGGTTTTTATACCAGTAGGACCGTTAAATCCTGGAATTGTATCGATCACCGTATTTGTTGCTGTACTTATAACAGATACAGTATTACTACCTTTATTTACAATGTAAACAAGTGTTCCATCAGGTGTAATTGCTGTTCCAACAGGTTTTAATCCAACAGGAATTGTAGTAAATACCGTATTTGTCGCTGTATCAATTACTGATACCATATTATCAGGAGTAGCTAGCTGACCAGCGTCTGTAACATGCACTAAAAAATGACAAACCGGAGTTGGCGGTTCAGGTATAAATGGTGGCTGACAACGACATCGACAACAAGGATTACAACAATGACAACGACAACTTGGATTTGATTTAAACTTGAACTTTTTAAAATTTTCCACATTGTCACACCCTTTCTTGCATATATTGATACTATATGCAAACAGAATTATGTTTTTTGTACGTGTTACCTAAACCAAATACTTCTGAAAAGTGTCGAGTGGTTGTTTATATTAGTGTTTGCTGGTCATTCTTCGAAGAGTTCTTTAATAGAAAGGACGAATTTCAAAGATGGATTCCCCTGTCAAAAAAATTAATTTTTTAGAGTGAATTTAAGACAGTAAATTATTTAATGGCTAAGTTATCAATTTTCTATATATTATCAGTTCAAGAATCAGATAAAAAATTAGATAATGAACATCTGTTAAAAAAAGACTATGCAGCCATCTGTTCGATAATTTAATCGGATGGCTGAGTCATTTTTGAAAACGTTGATAGTTGTAAAAATAAAGAAAAAGATTCTATTTGATAGCGTTCGGTACACCGAGAGTAGGCAACCCAGCTTGTAATGCGACTGGAAGTAGTACTGCACCAAGTAATGCAACCGCTGGAGATGGCCAGAAGAACCATGAAATTATCATCATTAAAATTCCAATAATCCAGAAGGGAAGAGTCGGGTTTTTGGAAAACTTTTTAAAAGGTGCAATCGTGACTTCATTAATGCCAGACTTGATGACACAGAGCTCATAGCGCCAATAATAGATATGATTAAAATGGTCGACAATAATTCAGTGATTGCATAGATAAAACTATTAAAAACGCCACTTATGGAGGCCATTAAACTCCCTGTTGCAAAAATTGCTAGCATGAAAATACCAATAATACAAATGAGGGTAGTAACTCGACGCTTCACCATAAACCCAATAATCAAAACAATGAAAACAACATAAATCCAATGGAGAGCTGTAAATTCTATTCCCATACTTTTCCCCCTCTTAATAGTTCTGATAATAGAATATGAAGGGTTCTAAATATGTTGCTACTGCCCATATGTAAAGTGCATTGTTTGACGTTTTACTAGCGAACATCTATAATGTGTTTAATAAGAAAATTGAATATAATCTTCCGTTTAAGGGGAGTAGCTATACAATAAAATCGTCAATACAGGGTAGAGATCCTCGGTTTTATTGGCAACTTTAATAGTTGTTTGCGAGACCTTACCGATTTTTTGGTAAGGTCTTTTTTATTAAAAGGCGTTATAACCGACAAATCGGTTATAACGCCTTTTCTTGTTGCTAAAATAATTAATACCACAGAATGGAGCTGCTATTATCCTTATATTCCACGAGCTAGCCGCAAGTGTGAAAATTGCATCTGATCATCAATATTCGCTTTTGGACTATGACAAATCTTTATCATTAATTGGGCAGGGGAGAAGTGCCTATGTGTTTAGAATTAAACAAACCGATAAAGCGATAAAAGTGTTTTTTCCGGATTATATGTATATTGCTGAGGAAGAAGCAGAAATCTATAAAGTAATACATGATATCTCCTATTATCCAACCCTGTTTGATGCAGGTGTCAATTACTTGGTTATTGATTATATAGAAGGAACAACACTTTTTGACTGTCTAACAAAAGGTATCCCAATATCTGAAGACGTCGTGAAAGATATTGATATAGCTTTGCAATTAGCAAAGCAAGAAGGGTTAAATCCATCTGATGTTCATTTACGCAATATCTTAATTACAGCCAATCATGAAGTAAAGATTATTGACGTAGCAAGGTTTAGACAAACGAAAGACTGTCATCAATGGCTCGATTTAAAAAAGGCGTATTATTGTTATTATGAAAAGCGCTATTTTCCAAAGAAAATCCCAGAGTTTATGCTGAATGGAATTGCAAAGCTTTATAAAAAGAATCTTCTTAAATAACATCCGAATTGTTTATTACAACTAATAAAGGGCTATCTGAAAACTGATAGCCCTTTACAATATCTATTTTACTGACGAAATCCAACTGTTCCACTTTTCCTGTGTGGTTTCGTAAACATCATCTTGTTTTGTTTTAAGATAATAAGTTGTTCCTATTTCAGCTTGCGATAAATCTTTGTAGGCAACAATTTTTTTGTATTCTATTCGTTTCCCTACATAAGCTTGCACTGTTGTTGGTAAGCTGATGTTTTGGGATACTTTGAAAGCTGAACCAAGTTCATTAACTTTAAAGGCAACAAGTTTCGTTGTTGTTTTAACTTGCCCATTCACTTTAGATTTCTTAGTGACAATTTTGTACACTTTGGCTTGACCTTCAGCTGTGTAATAATCATAAGTTGAAACAGGTGGCTTCGGTGATAAGGGAATGATAGATGCCTCTGCATGTACTGTAATAAGTTCGCCATTAGGTGCTGAAACGCCTGTTAGAACAATACCACTTGCTAATAGTCCAGTAACGAGTGTTTTGACAACTTTCATTTCAATACCAACTCCTTGTGTGGAATGACTTTCTAAGTGAATACTTTTAACTAAAAAATATTATACCCAAAAAAGTTTTTAATAACCTAGGCGGCTGGTACTTATTAATCTTTTATAGCTTTCCAAATAGTCCATCTATCTTTTTCAATAAACTTATTATTATCATTTGAAGACAATTGTTCTTTAATGTACCTTACAAGCTCTTCAAGTTGTTCGTCACTCAAGTCATGAAGAATTGATCGACCTGTTCGGTTTAATAAGTCTGTTTCTAAATCAGCTAACATTTTATAGGTCTTTCTTGTTTCCCAAAACGAAAATGCCTGCGTATCTTTGAATCCTTCAGCTAGTAATGCTTTAATGACTTTTTCACTTGAATGTCTTCTGTTAGTCTCTTTACTCTTTAAGTATGGATATTTAGAGAAAAAATAACCTCTTATATGAGTGGAATTTCCTTCAAGAAGACAATCTTCAGGTGTTCTATCTTGAATAAGGAAAATACCACCAGGCTTTAGCATGTGAAAGGCCTCTTTAAAACAAATATTTAAATCATTAATATGATGAATGACAGCTCTTTCTAAAATAATGTCATATTGTTCTTTTTTTAATTGAGTATTTAATGCATTTGCCTAAATGGAAATCGACGTTGGTATAACTTTTACAGTTTTCTTTTGCAGAGGACAATATTTGCTCTGAGAAATCTAATCCCATTACAAAAGAAGAGCCCATTTCTGCAAATGCCTTCGTGTAAATACCTCCACCACAACCAATATCTAGAACTTTTTTACCTTTAACTTCACAAATGGATTGGATCATATTCACCCAAGTATCATCTGCTTGGCGTTTAGCATAAGTAGAACGGTTATCCTGACTATGAAAATCAATTGCCATAAAATTACCTCCTGTTCCTAATAGCTCTAAAATAATTGTGAATGTAAATGAAGGATAAGTAAATGTTATATATTTTATAATAATCAATAAATATTTCTTATGGATGATTTACCGACTATTGGTCATATGAACCCATAAAAAAACGCCCACTCTAAATAGTAGGCGAAAATAAAAAATAAGGGCTATAAAAGGAAGATTTCTCCTTTACTATATACTTAATTAACAGAAAAGTCTATCATTTAACATTGATTTTAAAAAATTATTTCGAATAGCAAAGTGAATCTTTGAAACCTTCAAGCTCAGCTATATGGCTATGACAATGAATCATCAATCGAATGCGTTTGCACATGGGTTCACAGAATAAGAGAGATCAAAGTTCTCTAAACAATTATTAATCGAAAAATGAGTTAGAAAAAGCAATCTACAAGGGCGAGCTTTCAGTTGTATATCAACCAATTGTTTCCACAAATGATCCTGATTTTGGCTTTACTTTTTAGGTGGGAGTCAGGGTTATTAGGTAATGTACCCCTTAAAGACTTTATTCAAATTGCTGAAAAGAGTGGTTTGATTTTAGATATAACTACATTTGTAGTCGAAACGGTATTAGTTCAACATCCAGACATCCCTTATATTAAAATGAATTTATCGGCTGCTTTATTGGATAATTCAGATTGGTTTAATGGCTTACTTGAAATGCTACATAAAGATTACGCTTCTGAAGTGCTGCGATTATCATTTTGAGATAATGAAAGGCATAATGTTGTACGAAGAGCATCATGTGATCATTCATAAATTACGTGATTTAGTTCATGCCGTATTTATTGATGATTTCGGAACCGGTTTAGGAAAACTGTAATCAGGTGGCAAGTCTATCTGGATCAACTCCATAATTGGGGTTACTATATCATTTCGAGAAAATTGTACGTTTAGACAGGTAGCATTAGACAAAAATGTCCAAATACCACTGTAAAAGCCGTTGATTGTGAGATATGGTATACCATGGGCTAAGAATAAATATTCAAATTGGTATTTTGCTAGAAAGCATATTAATGGATGGGATGTTAGAGTAGAACAAGGGCCTGGTGGTGGAAAGGTTCATGCTCATTGGAAAAAAACGGCGAAAGGGGCTCCGTTACAAAAGGTGGGGGAGTACATCATAAAGGAGAGTCAATAAAACCTCCTAAAGGAGTTAAAGAATTCTTACGTAAAAGAGGATTTAAAGTATAGTGAAAAATCTACAAATTTACCATGGTGTAGGAGCAGATTAAATGAAAAAATTTCGGGGCCAAACGACGCTATTTTCGTAATTTAAAAAAAGAAGAAAATCTAGATGCTTATAATTTTGATTATGGAAGTGATAGTTGGTTTGATTTTTGGCACACGCATTTGGATTTTTGGGGGTATGGAAATAATAGTGTCAAAATCAGAAAAGCGCATATTAAAGCGTATCTATCTTTATATTGCAAGTTAGAAGAAAAGCTTGAAGAGTGGGGGAAAACTTATCAATTATGGATTGAAATATCTAATGAAGATGCAGGGGCAGATGCTATATATATTCATTCAGTTAATCCGAACGAAGATAATTTTCCATTTAAGATATCTAATTTAAGTCGATGTGATAAATTACCTGTATATTTAAGGGATGTAATAAATCTAAATGAATATAAAGTTGATTATTATGAATCTGAAGATGATTCTGATCCTGAAGACAATTCTGAAATTATTTTTGTTATTCAATCTTTAAAAAATCGAAATCCTTTGTATACTGGTATGTCAACACTAAACTGGACAACTTTTATAAGGACTGCTGCTTGAATTCCACCGGTGTTAAATAGCCCAGTGTTCCATGAATTCGAATATT
>NZ_JBNNTI010000068.1:0-12374 GCF_050278625.1 Viridibacillus sp. NPDC096237
TCGACGTTGACGTGACATAGTAGCACGCTCCTTTAAGTTGGTAGTCTAAGTGTAATAGCCCTTATTTTTTTTGTCCAACTTAGTGTAGCCGATTCGTATACCTCCCTCATTTAAATTTATTAGAATTTTAAAGGATCCAACTGCCTTTTGTAGATTCATTTTCAGTGAAAATGAAAATCGAATGTCTTTATTTATCAATTTCATACCAAGGATTTAGATGAATAAGAACTTCGTCCACATCTGGGTGATTTTCCATAATGGTTTTCTTTATTATGCGAATAATATCGTGTCCTTCTTGAATTGTTAATTCAGCAGGTACACCTATTCGAAGATCTATCAATACATAATGGCCGTGTTCTCTTGCACGTAAACGATCTATGCGTTTTACTTCTGGAATAGTTAGTATTAAACTCGTAAAGTTATCTAATCTTTCACGGCTTACACTTTTTTCCATAAGTGTGTCCATTGCTTCTATAATCATCCCATATGCAAGTTTGAAAACTAAGATGGTTACAATAATACCTGCGATTGGATCTCCGTAAGTAAGGATTTGAATATGATAAAACTCTCCAACAAGTGCAAGCCCAATTCCCAATACGGCAGCTAATGATGCGTACACATCTGCAAGATGATCATATGCAGTAGCAATTAGACCTTTACTGTTCATTCTTTTGCCAATTCTAATGGTATATACGTATAAAATTTGCTTCCAGACTAGTGAAATAATGGCTGTTATGAAGGCGATAATACTTGCCTTTTCAGGTTCATGAAAGAATGCTGAAATAGACTCAAAGGCAATATAAACTGCTGCTAGTAATAAAATAACACCTACAAGGGCAGAACTTATCACTTCTGCTTTGCCGTGACCGTAGGGATGGTCTTCATCCGCAGGACGTTTTGAGATACGCATTGAAGTTAAAGCAGCTCCACTTGCAATAACATCACCAGCGTTATGATAACCGTCTGCAAGAAGAACTGGACTATTGAAGAGAGTACCTACGACAATCTTAAGAACCGTTAAAATAATATTACTTATTAAACTAATCCAGCCAGCGATAATTGAACCATTTGAATTTGTGCCTTGCCCCATAATTTTGCACCTCCAATATTTTTTTTCCCAAGAGCAACAAAAACCCCCGACTGGTTTCAGTCGAGGGTTTCTGTTTTTGAAATATATAGTTTTAGTGAATTTATAGTTTGAATCATAATTATCCCTCACTATTCTTAGGCATTTAATAATTTTAACACGATGTTTACGGTTGAGCAATATGGATTAGTTGTATTATTATACGAGAAAGATATCTGTAAAAATGTATATGTACATAACAGCACTATCTATATTATTTTATTTTATGTTCATAAGCTGATGTTCCTATGGGCTAAATAGTCAAAATAGGAGCTAAATTATTCAAAAGCCTTAATGCTCAAAAGCATTAAGGTTTTTGAACCTTTATTATTTCTTTTTGTTGGATGGTTGATTTTTGTTTTTTGCTTTAGCTTCAAAGTCACTAGCAAATTCTTCGTTTTGATTGTCGTTAGGGTTATTGTTATTGCTGTTGTAGTTATCGAAATTGATATTGCTGCTGTGGTTTTTTTCATTTTTTGTCTTATTGTTGTTCTTAGTCATGGATATTCACCTCCTAGTGACTAAGTTGCTCAGTAATAGAAGTTTTATTCTTTATGAATTTTTATAATTTTTGAAGGAATTATGGATAAGGAGGAGAAAATAATCTATAACTTGCTAAATCACTTGATGTAGCTTGCTTTACCGAATAATGTACTTCTTCTTAAAGTATTCATTTACTTATTCAGATGTAATGTTAGCAATTTCTTCATGCTTTTTATAAGAATATATACATGTAATTAAAGCGATGATATTTATAATAAGCATACCCAAATAATAATAATTGGAGGAACTATTATATAAATAACCTGCATATCGTACACTGTTAATAAATAGTACAAGAAATAAAATCAAAAAAGCTTTACCACTCATCCTATCCTTTAAAAAAATTTAAAAAAGTGATTCTTCTTAGAGTATGGTCTAATCTTGAATAAGGTTTATATAATGTTTATTTGCCCTATATATCATAACAAATATTTACAATTAAATTGGCATGTATGAAGATGCTTTAAAGTCATTTGACACAACTATTAAAGCATTAACACCTATAGATGATTGTGGTTTATTAGATTTTGCGTTACAGCATAAAGGAAAGTGCTTAATGGAATTGGGGGAATGGGAGTTATCACTTTCTCATTTTCATGAAGCTTTATCCATTAGAAAGAGTAAAGCTGAGCCATCTCTAATCTATTCAACAGAATTAGCTATACAATTTTTAAAAGGAAAAAATTGATGATTTCGACACTTGCGAGAATGGAAAGTACAAGAAGATAAGGGGAATAAAGACACTCGTAATTTAGCTACCATAAAATAAAGATACTAATTTAACTATCTATCAGGTATTTAGGTATTCATTTTTTCGGGAGGTATTATGAAAACTTATATTTATATGGTGAGACATGGTGAATCACCGAAAATGGACGAAAATGAAAGAACAAGAGGGTTAACTGATAAAGGGATATCCGACACTAATAGAATAACTGATATATTACAAGGAGAGGCAATCGAAGTTTTCGTTTCTAGCCCGTATCAACGAGCAATCCTAACTATAAAAGATTTGGCTAAACGTTCAGGGAAAGAAATTATGGTATTTGAAGATCTTAAAGAAAGAGTTTTTTTTAATGAAGAATACCCAATACCCGATAAAGAATTATTCCCTTTGTTGGAGAAGTCGTTTTCCAATCCAAACTTTGCTTTAACTGGAGGGGAGTCTAACGCAGTTTGTCAGAATAGAGCGATGTTGGTATTGAAAGAATTATTAAATACCTATCAAGGACAGAAAGTAGTATTAGGTACTCATGGAAATGTTATGACTTTGATGATGCAGTTTTTTGATAAACAGTACGATTTGAATTTTTTACTTCATACATCTAAACCTGATATTTATAAAATGGAATTCGAAGGTCAGGAATTGGTAAATGTTAAAAGGTTGTGGGAGTTTTAATAACAAATGTAATGTGTTTATTTTGCTCTGGATTTTCTACTTACGGCGGCTTTCATTACATGGTATAACTTTATTTCAAATCTATGTTTTTTGGCTGTTTTCTATAAGCTTGTTGTTTTTGTGAAACACTTTCCGTTAATTTTTATTTATGATAAAATTTTTACATAAAATGAAATGGCTTACAGGAGGAGAAAAATGAACATAGAATTAACAAGGTTTAAGGTTAAAAAAGGTAAATCTGAACGAGTTGATGAATGGTTAAGGTTTTTGAATGATAATATGAAAGATGTTCTTGTCACCTTAGAAGGGGAAAAAATGTATGTAGAAACCATTTTCAGAGAGCATCTAAACGGTACAGAGTTTCTATATTGGTATGCAGTTCAAGGTGAAGGTGGACAAGAAGTAGAGCAATCAGAACATTGGATAGATAAAAAGCATTTAGAATTCTGGGATGAATGTATAGATGAAACCTTTAAACCAGTTGACTTAAAGACAGAGGTGGTTATGATTCCCGAAAAAGTGAGAAATGCTATGGATTGACACCTAATAAAATTAAACAGTTAAATTTTGACCTCTGTATAGAGGTCTTTTATTATGCATTTCTAGGCATCTCGACCGTTGTATAATTTGACTATTGATACGCTGAAATAAGCATTGGTTCTACACGTTTATCAAACCCTTGTAGTTGAATTATATTCCTTGATTATCACGTATCTACAATCGTTCCTTCTGGTGCTACTAATTTGCATAAATGACCATTTTCAACGTGATAAATGATCTCCCCATTTCTTTGGTTTGCATTTATCGATTGTAAATGTCTACTTCATGGACAAGATCTTTATTTTGCCTATTCATGTAAACACTTTTTTTGTTTCGGAATAAAGTTGCAAATAGGGAATGTTATTTTTTATTGGTGTGTTGATTTGAGTATGTTTTGGAGGAGAAATTAATGAATTTTAGAATTTTAGTGAAGACGATTTCAGTATTCATGATAATTTTCATGATTATTTTCACTATTAAAACAAATTTTGTAGATAAAGATGAATCTATTGGATTAGAAGAATATCCTAGTGGTTTAATAGAAGATCAAACTAACGAAGTAGTAAAGGATAGTTTAGATTCTAATTTTGGACTTAAAATAAATGATGTTGCACCTGATTTTAAATTAAAAAATTTAACTGGCGAAACAGTAAAATTATCTGATTATAGAGGGAAAAAAATACTACTTAATTTTTGGGCATCATGGTGTCCACCTTGCATACAAGAAATGCCATATATGCAAGAGTACTACAAAGAGTATGGAGATAAGTCTGACATGGAAATTCTTGCTGTAAATATGACTAGAAAGGAAGTAGGTGGTATAGAAAATATTGAAAAGTTTATTGAGGAATACGAATTGACATTTCCTATTGTATTAGATGACAAAGGTAAAGTAATGGATTTATATGATGTTCGATCGTTTCCAACAACATATATAATAAATAAAGAGGGGATAATAACTGATATAGCTCGTTCTCCTTTAAATGATAAGAAAATTGAAGAACTTATTAATAAAAGTAAATAATTTAAAGTAAAAAGGTTTACTATAAGCGTTATTAACAATAAGTGATTGACTTTTTATTTAAATGGAGGTATTTATTATGGAACTGAAAGAAAGCACGTTTCCAATACTAGAAACTAATAGATTAATATTAAGAAAAGTAACAGTAGATGATGCGAGTAGTGTTTTGAAATATATGTCTGATAATGAAGTAGTGAAGCACATTGGATTAGATCCTTTTACCAAAGTTGAGGATGCAAGGGATGAAATCTCATGGTATCAAACAATATTTGAAGAGGGCACAGGCATTAGATGGGGAATTACTATGAAAGACCAAGACGAAGTAATTGGTAGCTGCGGCTTTCTTAACAAGGTTCCTAAGCACTTTCGTATTGAAATTGGCACTGAATTAAGTAAAGACTACTGGGGACAAGGTATAGCTAGCGAAGCTTTTGAAGCGGTAATTAGATATGGGTTTGAACAATTTAATTTACAAAGGATAGAAGCGTTAATCGAACCTGAAAATACCGCATCTCAAAAGTTGGCAGAAAAGCAAGGTTTTATAAGAGAAGGATTGCTAAGGAATTATGAATATACTTGTGGTAAATTTGATGACTTATATATGTATTCGTTATTAAAACAAGATTTTGACAAGTAATATCTATTTGGGATAATGGAAAAAATTATCCTGATTTAGTTTCGATTAGTTTGATATATTTTCTTGTGAAAAAGGTTGTTTCTTAGAACTATCTCTTTACTTGGGTGTATATTTGGAAGTGTCAACGGTAAGCGGAGAAAAAGGCGAGCCTTTAGGGTAAGTAGTTCAGACAATATGGAGAAAAGTAAAAAAAGACCATTTTAAGAATGAAAAACTCAGAAAAACGATAAAACTAGTTGATTGGAGTGCAGGCGGCGACTCCTTGGGGAACTAGCGAACATCTTGAGACCCCGCAGGAGCGTTAGCGACGAGGAGGCTCAAGGTTCGCCCCCAGGAAAGCGTCCGTCGGAACGGAAATTAACGGCATCGAAGAAAAGCCATGGCTAAAATTCATTTTATGGACTACGCTGTGCAGGAGTAAGTTCCTTCCTATCTGCTTCGCAAAAGTTATAAAATGTTCTTAGCCATCGCCTAACTCCTAATACATTAGTTGAAATTGCTAACTCAATTGAATAACGCATGTATGATTAGAGCATTAGATTCCTTGTTAAGCTAACAGGGATCCCCTAAGCATAATCGAATAATAGTTCCAGCAAACAGTTGTTATTATATTTATGAATTAGAAGCAATATTTGATAAGGTTAAAGTGTCTTTTATTTTTAATGTAGAGTTTTAAAAAAAATATTGAAAAATTCAAACTATTGTGGTAAATTAATAACCAAATATGAGGTGAATTATATGTTGCAAACAAAAATGTTAAGTAACACTTCACAATTCCATCATCACATGTAGTCTTGCTATCCGATTTTTAAAATCGCGCATAGGAAGACTATTTATATTGAACTGCATCGATAAAAGCAACTCCTTTTATCAGGTGCAGTTTTTTTATTTTCAAAAAAATTAGGAGGAATGACAAATGAAAAAAATGGATTATCAAAATGTTAAAGGAACACAAGATTATTTACCTGAGGCAGAAGTGATTAGACGGAAAATTAGAAGAACGTTAGAGGACACTTTTATACAATATGGCTGTAAACCACTTGAAACACCTATTCTAAATTATACGGAGCTTATGGCTTCAAAATATGGTGGCGGTGCAGAGATATTAGCGGAAATGTATACCTTAACTGACCGAGGTGAAAGAGATTTAGCACTTCGTTACGACCTAACGATTCCTTTTGCAAAAGTTATTGCGATGAATCCCACGATTAAAATGCCTTTTAAACGATATGAAATTGGTAAAGTTTTTAGAGATGGACCGATTAAAACAGGTCGATTCCGTGAATTTACACAATGTGATGTAGATATCGTAGGAGTAGAATCACAAATTGCTGAAGCAGAGCTTATGGAAATGGCACTTTCCGCTTTTCCGAAGTTAAATTTGAAAATAGCCATTCAATATAATAATCGAAAATTATTATCCGGTATGTTAGAAATGTTTGAAGTACCATCTGAACAAATGAGTGCAGTGATTTTAGTAGTGGATAAAATAGAGAAGGTCGGTGTTGAAGCGGTTAAGAGAGAGCTAAGTGAACTTGGATTACCGTTAAGAGTAGTTAATTCCGTTGTGCATTTTTTAACGGATCTGGAAAATACGACTATCGGTTATTTTGAGCCATTTGCTAAAGTAAACGAAAATATTGAACAAGGCATAGAGGAATTAATATCTCTCGAATCATTCTTAAAGTATCTAAAAATTTCTGAGCAATGTATTTTCAACCCATTTTTAGCAAGAGGTCTGGAAATATATACAGGTACGATTTATGAACTATAGTCGACCAGACAATTAAATCGAGCATTGGTAGTGGTGGGAGATACGATAATGCTATTGCAGGATTACTAGGAACAGATCAGTCTTTTTCAACTGTCGGGATATCATTTGGATTAGATGTCATTTATACAGCCTTATCATTGAAAGATACAACTGCATTAGAGCCTTCAATAATTGACTATTACATCATACCAATGAACACATTAAAGGAGTCATTATTGGTTGCAACACGATTGAGACAGAAGGGATACAACGTAGAACTGGATATGAGTAACAAGAAAATTGGCAAAGCGTTAGACCGTGCTAATAATGAAGGCATCCGAAATGTAATTATAGTAGGTGAGAATGAAGTAGAGCTTAATCAAATAAAGGTAAAAAATATGGAGACGGGTGGAACGAGGATAGAGCCATTTCAATTTTTAAGCTAAGAAGACTTTCTTCAAAAGGCTCCGTTTTACTAGATTGTTGCTTTTCATCAGATTAATAAGCATATTCGATCTTAAGTCAAATATGCATAATTTTTTGTAAGGCAAATTGTCATGCAGGGAATATAAAAGTAGTTTTCTATATATTTCATTTACAAAAGTAAACCTCAATCTTTCAAAGAATGAATAAGTTAATCTTATTTTTTTCTTTTTAAGATTGTTTTTTTACTAGGTCTTTATTAACATATATAGTAAAATTAAGGTAAGTTTAGAAAAGTAGTTGGAGGGGTGTATATATGAGTATTATGTTCAAAGATTTCTACCAAGAAGAATTAACAATAGATGATATACAAACTGCAATGGCAAGTGGGAAAGTAACTTCTAAAGAGTTAACGATGTATTATCTTGATCGAATTGCAAAATATGATCAAGGTGGACCTAAAATCAATTCGATGCTTGAAATGAATCCAGAAGCAATTTTCATCGCGGAAGCATTAGACCATGAAAGAGCTGTTCAAGGGGCACGAGGACCTTTGCACGGAATACCAATTGTTCTAAAGGACAATATTGAAACGAATGATTATATGCATACAAGTGCAGGTACACTAGCACTCGAAAATTACAGTAGTTCAACTGATGCTTTTTTAGTAGAGAAGCTACGTACAGCAGGGGCAGTTATTTTAGGCAAGGCGAATATGACGGAACTTGCGAATGCAATGTCAACTACAATGTGGGCTGGCTATAGTGCTAGAGGAGGGCAGGTTCTAAATCCATATGGTGACCCAAATCTATTTGTAGGTGGCTCTAGTTCAGGCTCAGCAGTAGCTGTAGCAGCAAACTTCTCAGTTTTAGCAGTAGGGACTGAAACAGATGCTTCTATTCTTAGCCCAGCTACCCAAAATTCAGTTGTAGGTATCAAACCAACTGTTGGGCTAATAAGCAGGAAAGGAATTATTCCATTTACATATTCACAGGATACAGCTGGCCCCTTTGCTAGAACCGTAAAGGATGCAGCAATTCTGTTACAAGCAATGGTAGGTGTAGATAAGCAAGACCCAGCTACACATAAGATGAATGAAAGAGAAATAGAGAATTATACGAGTTATTTAGATGTTGATGGTCTAAAAGGAGCTAGGATTGGAGTCTTTACACATGGTTCTGACGGATTTTATAATTCAGATGAATATGATGGAGAGTTATTTGAAAATGCAGTTCAAACAATACATGATCAAGGTGCAACAGTAGTGAAAGATATTGAAATTCCCGCGTTTCATAGAGAACATAATGGTGCAGTTCTTTTATATGAACTGAAGCACAGCCTCGACAACTATTTATCGAAACTTCCATCACAACAACCTGTACATTCTTTTAGTGAACTAATTCAGTTCAATAAAGATCATGCAGATCGAGCATTAAAGAATGGGCAAGACAGATTAGAGCAGCGTGAACATCTACCAAATACATTACGTAATCCAGAATATTTAACTGCGCGCTTAGAAGATATCTATTTTTCTGAACAACAAGGAATTGGCTTAGCATTAAAAAAACACAATTTAGATGCCGTTCTATTTCCAGCGTATTTAGGCTCTACTGTTTCAGCAAAAGCAGGTTATCCAACAATTGCAGTACCAGCAGGTTATATGGAATCTGGAAGACCATTCGGCATTACTTTCGCAAGCACATCATATAGCGAAGGTACATTAATCAAGCTGGCCTATGCCTTTGAACAAGCGACTAAACATAGGAAAGTACCGAATATTTAATAAGGTCTGAAAAAATAGTTACTAAAAAAGGGGGATTAGAAATGTGGGGAAAATCTCTTCCAGTCTCCCAAACGAACATACTACTAGTGATAGAGTAAGCGAAAGAGGGACACTATGCAACCGTCAAATAAACCATCTAATAAGAAAAGAGTAAATAATGTAAAACCAAAACAGCGTGCCAATCTATCATTTCGTATGAATATACTATTCTTCGCAATCTTTGTTTTATTTTCTGCACTGATTTTACGTTTGGGTTATATGCAAATTGTAAAAGGAGAAGATTATGTTAAAGTCTTGGCTCAAACTGAAGAAGTAACGGTTAATACTAGCGTTCCTAGAGGGCGTATTTACGATAGGCTTGGTCGTGTTTTAGTTGATAATGAACCAAAAAATGCGATTACTTATACGAAAATGCAAACAACGACAACTAAAGAAATGTTAAAAACTGCAAAAAAACTGACTAGACTGATAAAAATGGATACAAAATCAATAACTGAGCGCGATAAGAAGGATTATTGGATTATGCTTCATAATGATGAAGCGAATGCCAAAGTAAGTAAAAAGGAAATGCTTGAAATACATACTGATACAGAGCTTTCTACTGCAGAACAACAAGCTAAGATAGATAGTTTAATCCGTGATCGCATCAAGAATAAAGAGTTAGAATCGTTTTCTAAATCAGATTTGCAAGTATTGGCTATTTTCAGATTGATGGCTTCTGGCTACTACTTGTCTCCACAAATTATTAAAAGTGATAATGTATCAGATAAAGTTTGCAGTTGTATCTGAACGTTTGACAGACTTACCAGGCGTTAACACAACAACGGATTGGTCACGTGTGAAAAACTCGACGTTAAGTATTTTAGGTTCCACAACTACACCAGCAGAGGGTATTCCAAAGGATAAGCTAGAATATTATATAGCCCGTGATTATTCTCGTAATGACCGTGTTGGGAGAAGTTATATTGAATCGCAATATGAAGAGCAATTACAGGGCAAGAAAGCCGTTGTAAAAAATCAGACAAACGGTAAGGGGCAAGTTGTAGAGACCAAGACAAAATCAGAGGGCTCTCCAGGAGATGAATTAATATTAACAATTGATAGTGAATTACATGCAAGTTTAGATAAGATTGTTGAAAAACAATTACTAGTTGCTAAAGCAAAAAGCGGATCTTCATTGCTTGACCGTGCCTTTCTAGTTATGATGAATCCAAATACTGGTGAAGTTTTATCAATGGTTGGTAAAAAAATAGAGACAGATGAAGAAGGTAAAACCGTAGTAAATGATTATGCCATTGGGACATTTACCACTGCATATGAAGTAGGATCAGTTGTTAAACCGGCTACAATTTTGACCGGTTATTCATTAGATGCAATTAACATAGGTGACAAATTAATCGATACGCCTATTAATATAGCAGGTACAATCAAGCAATCTATCTTTAATTCTTCAAGTTCAATTGTGCTCGATGATTTAACAGCACTTGAACGTTCATCTAACGTTTACATGTTTAGAGTGGCGATGAAAATTGCTGGTGTTAATTATGTACCTAGAGCTGGATTAGCAGTACAACAAAAGGATTTTACGAAGATTCGTAACTCCTTTGCGCAATTTGGTTTAGGTATTCAAACGGGAATTGACTTACCTGGTGAATTTGAAGGAGTGAAAGGAACTGAAACGCTATCTGGTAAACTACTTGATCTAGTAATAGGTCAGTATGATACTTTTACTACTCTACAGTTAGCTCAATATGCTTCAACAATAGCGAATGATGGAAATCGTGTTAAACCCCATGTCGTGAAGGAAATACGTGAAGCATCTGAAGATGGAAAGATATTAGGACCCATTGTAAATGATATTCAACCAACTGTTTTAAACACAATAGATAATACGCAAGAAGAAATTGATCATGTGAAGAAAGGTATGCATCGCGTCTACTTTGGTAGCCAAGGGTCAGCAGCTAGTGACTTCGGTGATGCGGACTTCGATGCAGCAGGTAAAACAGGTACAGCACAAGTGGTTTACTATGGAGATGGAAAAAAGACAGATACTTTAACATTAACTCATATTGGTTTTGCACCATATGATAACCCGGAAATTTCCTACGCAGTAGTTGTACCATGGGTGACAACAAACTCATCTATAGACAAGTCAATTAACAATATCATCGCTCGTCAAGCTGTAGATAAGTACTTTGAAATCAAAAAGAAAAATACGAAAAAGACTGGACAATTAGTAGGAAAAAAAATTAGAAAACCAATTTCTGATGAAAAAATCGAAGAAGCGAATGTTGGAAGTTAGTAATAATGATGGGAACTACTGATAAAGAATGTGCTGAGAAATTACCAACACCCTAAGAAATATGATTGTAAGCGTATATGTATATATATTTAAAGAGGGAGAGATTTCAATGCAATTAATGTTCCGCTATAACTGGTTAGTAAGAGAAGAATGGTACAGCTGGTGTGAAGAATTAACTGAAGAAGAACTTTTACATAACCATACAGGAGGAGTAGGTAGTATATTACAAACACTCTTTCATATAGTTGATGTGGAGTGGAGCTGGATACGCCTTTTACAAGGTAAAGAGGATTTTCAAGAGAATTTTGATGAGTATAACAGCCTTAGTAGGGTTCGAGAGTTAGACGCTATATATCATAAAGAAGTAAAGGACTTTGTAACCAACTGGGATGAAAGCATGGAAAATAATTTGTTTTACGATCTCCAAGCCGATGGTAGCCATTTAACAGATTCTTGGGGGGAAGTAATGCGACATATTATCGCTCATGAAATTCATCATATCGGTCAATTATCCGTTTGGGCTAGAGAAATAGGCAAAAAACCTGTATCAGCAAACTTTATCGGTAAGGGGCTCGACAAACATTCAAGTCATTAGCACAATAAGGAGCAAGTGTTGGCTTAATTTGACAAACTATCATGTAAATAAAAACTATGATGATTATAAATAAAAATAAGAATAACTTTGAAAAGTAATAAACCTGAATTATTCATAGTGTTTTAAAGTTTTAAGATTTTCATGAGATTTTTCGTGAGGAGGGATATTTGTACTGAGTAAACACCTTTGTTAGAGAAGCTTTGAAAAAGATATTGAGAGAAAACCGATTTTTGGGCAGACTTCACCCTTGGT
>NZ_JBNNTI010000069.1:0-10703 GCF_050278625.1 Viridibacillus sp. NPDC096237
TAAATGTTCTCCGATTCCTCATTTTTTTCATTATACATAAGAGTACCCTATAGAGCAGACCTTTTTTAAGTGTCTACTCTATAGGGTACATTTTACAATCTGGTTGACTCTTTTTTATTCAATTTATAGATTGATAGTAGCCGGGGTAGAACGGACCTGCCCGTGGGACTTGATCCCGACAACTAAACTGTTCGCCCTCTACTTGTTAACACATGATTAGGCTGGTTGGGACATTACGATCCCGTATAACAAGCGAAGATATGAATAACAAGCTAGATAGAGGTTACCGGTCAATCCATATACATGAGGAGGAGATAAATTATGAATCCAGTAGTAGGTCTGGATGTCGCAAAAGGTGAAAGTCAGGTTCAAATGTTCTTGGATAAAAAGATGCCCTATAAAAACAGTGTGAAGATTGAACATACGGAACGGAACGCAACCCATTTCAGTCAACGCTTTATCAAAGCCTTCTCATCAGTCTGAATATGTATATTGATTTACTTCAAGCGTACCGCCAACAACTTTCTACGTTAGAGCGTGAGATTGATCAATTGGCGGCACAACTCGAAGAATATGAATTAATCCAGTCACTTCCCGGTATAGGTGAAAAAATCGCAGCCACGATACTTTCAGAAGTTGGGGAATTTGAGCGGTTTAATCATCCAAAAAAGTTAGTAGCCTTTGCAGGACTAGACCCAAGTGTGTTTGAATCAGGGCGCTTTAAAGGCACAAAAAATCACATTACCAAACGTGGCTCAGCTAGACTTCGTCACATGCTTTACACAGCGTCCGTTGTTCAATTCGAGATAGCCGTAAAAAGAAAACAACAGATGAAACCATTGCACGAAATAAACGATTACGAGCCTTCTACGATTTAAAACGTGAAGAAGGTAAACCGTATAAAGTAGCTATTATTGCTTGTGCTAATAAGCTTTTACACTGGATTTATGCGATTTTAAAAACGAAAACACCGTTCCAAGAAACTATTTAGTTACAGTATTTTAAAATAAAACAAAATCCTTCCAAATCAAATTCGGAGGATTATTTATCTTGTGCTTTTTAGTATAATATGAAGTGTTTTTCGATTAAAAATGTTTTCCTTGACATTCTATTAGCTGGTTTAGTTGATATTTATCCAACAATCACATCATGCTCCGTATTTGTTACAACTGTTTCCTGGTTTGTTTTGACACCGTTGTTCTTTATCTAACAAAACCGCTAAAACTTGATTTTAAGACACTTTATACAACACCTATTTCTTTTCCTATTTTCTTAATTTTATTTATGACCGTATTAAGCTGCTCTATTGTATGTGTAGCCATCACTGTGATCCGCAACCGGCTTGACCCTTTCGGCACGGTTGGTGGTCGAATCGCTGGAATAAAGACACCTTCATCCATAAGTTTCTCAGAAAATTGCATAGCTTCATGGGAATCACCAATAAGAAGAGATATAATTGGTGTCTCTCCTTCCCTAACTATAAAACCAGATTCCTCTAAAATCAAACGTAAATACTGAGCATTTTTCAGCAATTGATCCCTTCGTTCGGGCTCATTCTGTATAATTGCAATTCCTTCTCGCGCTGCTTCAATCGCACTTGGAGATAAACCTGTTTGGAAAATAAATGATCTGGCGTTATTAAGTAAATAGTTCTTTCCAATTGACGAGGTCGCCACAAAACCACCCTCTGCACCAATCGCTTTACTTAACGTGCCTACTGTAAAATCAATCTCATCTTTCAAACCAAAATAATCAGCAGTACCACGACCATCACTTCCTAAGACACCTGTCGCATGTGCATCATCAACCATTATGTAAGCATTGTATTTCTTTGCTAGCGCAACTATTTCTGGAAGTGGAGCAATATCACCATCCATACTAAAGACGCCATCCGTCACAATTAACTTCTTTCCATCCCCACATGATTTCCTCAATTTACGCTCTAAATCCACCATATCCGCATGTTCATAAACAATTGTTTTTGCTTGACTAAGACGACAACCATCTATGATACTCGCATGATTCCAGGCATCAGAAAATATAATATCCCCTTCCTTCATTACACCTGAAATCATGCCAATGTTTGCTAGGTAACCACTGCTGAAAACAATCGCTGCTTCAGTTTCTTTCAAATCTGCAATTTCGCATTCAAGCTGTTCATGAATAACGAAATTTCCGGTTATTAATCTCGAACCACCAGCCCCTGTACCGTATTTACTAATGCCTTCAGATGCTTTCTTTCTCAACCGAATATCTGTTGCAAGGCCTAAATAGTTATTAGATGAAAATAGCAAGAATTTCTTACCATTCATGATTACCTTGCTCTCATTTCCAGTTGAAAACGCACGTAACTTCCTTTTCAATCCTTGCTCTTCTATTAACTGTAGTTCCCGATGAAACCAATGATCCATTTTTTAATCCCTCCTAATGAGAACTGGTACTCTTTCTAAATAGTTTATATAAGATTCTAGTACAACTTCATCTGACACAAAAAAAATACGCCCTCCGCTCTCACAGCCTTCCATTTTTAACGGAATAATTCTGACATAACCAATGTCATGATTACTTACATATCCAGTCACGTAATCTGGATCATCGGACCAACATAATTCTGCAATCGTAAACTGAGAATTGGCTACTTTGGACGCCAGAGCCAGCGCTTCACGAACACGCTCATTAAGGTTCCCCTCAGCATCTTGCCAATCGATTCGTGATACACGGACCCCTTTTTGCCCCCGATCGTCAAGCCGTAAGCCTGTTTTACTATTGAGAATGATGGCCCCTCGGAGATTTTGATTACTACCAAGTAGATAAAAAGCAACATCTAGCGCATGTTTCGAAACACCTACAGAAGTTAGTATCTTTCTCGCTTCACTCCGCCCATCTTCAATTGAAACCGTTTCAACTGTCGTAATTTCCAACGGTGGCATATACAGTATCCGATCACATGCTATTTTCTCAACGGTAATTTGAATAAAATCAGCATCTCCACGTGGATGATTGCTTGCTTTATTCAATAGCTGTGTCACAATTGTCTCTATCTGAGATTTACTTCCTATCCTTTCACCACCAGATACATGCTTTTCCCCTAGTTCAGGACTACTTTCAGCCGCACGCATTCGAATACTATAATACGCTTTTAACATGATTATTACCTGCCACTTTCCTATTTATTGTATGTAACATTTTCGTTATGGGATAAACACAAATAGCCGTGATCACCATGCCTGGAATCGCCAAAAATAATAGCGGTAAAAATGGGGTCCCTAACGTAAAAGCCAAACCAAATCTAGCAACCATTGTTCCAATTGGTCCTGCCACAACAAGTACCGGAATCGAGCTCCCAAATAAAACAATAATTAGACCAACAGTCAATCGAAAAATTAATGAGATTTCAACATTTAAGATTGAGTGTATACCTAGTAAAAATAATATTAAACTTGCAATGATCCCCGCAAGAAAATATCGTTTAAATCCGAACACCACTGCAATCGCAACAGCAATGGGTGCTGATAATTGAAATTCAGAACCAGGAATACCTGTTGGAATTTTAAACATTCCTGTAACGATAATAAGACAAGCTAATAATGAAATCTGGGTAAGATCACATGTAGAAAACTTGCGCATAATTATACTCCTCCATTTTACTTTTTAAATAATTTTCACATAATTACCAGACAAAACCCCACAATTTACCTTGTTTCCTGCTATTCCCCAAAAATTAAGTTAACCTTAATAAATAATAAGTTAACACAAATTTCAATTGGAAGGTAGATAAATATAATAGAATATTTTTTTGTGTGATAGTTTGTCAAATTAAGCGCAACACTTGCTCCTTAAAACATTCGTGTAGTTTTCCAGCCTAAGCATTTTCTTGGTCGATTGTTGATTAAGGCAAGTGCTTCTTTTAATTCATTTTCTGTTACTTGCCCTAAGTCCGTTTTCTTCGGAAAGAATTCGATTCGAATAACCCAGTTCAAGTAAAGTTTCTATTTTCGCACGTTCTGATATGGTAAGATGTTTATAGCTCATAACAGCACCCCCGTGATTTGTATTGTGTAGGAACTTTCATTTTACACGGTGTTGCTATGAGCTTCTTTATGTTGTCTTAGGTGTTGCACTTAATATTACAATTCGTCATTTATTAAAAATTTTTTAGCTGCATTTATCAAGTCACCTCCCCCAGCCGTTATCGTGATAATATCTGCATATTTTACAGATTCTGTAACGCTTGGGAAATGGAGCATTATTAAAACATCTTCTGTTGTTGCACCTGACCTTGCGCATTTTTTGTAAAAAACAGACTTTTTCAAAATTTGCTGACTCAGGCCTCTATAATATTCAACAAATCCTGGGTCCAAAAAAAGAACACCGATACCAACAGTAAGAGAATCACCGATGGCCAGATAACGTAAAAGATTGAAGTCCATATTTCACCTCAAATGATTAGTTGTACTCTTATAGTATTCAAATCAGTTACGATTCGAAAATATTGGTTTGTCATTCAGCCAGGCATGATGGACAACTCCCCTTTTGATGGAAGGAACATATATCGTTAATTCAATAAAAAAAAGGCTTCACTCCCTCTTGAAGTAAAGCCCCGTTAGCTTAAGTACAATTTTTCACAAATTTTTATAACTTTGATTTACTGAAATAACTCAAATAAAAAGAAGCTTCGCAAAAACAACAGGATTATTTACGAGAAATAGGATATAAAAAAGCACGTAAAAATCACTCAAAAAGGAAATAATACCCTATATAATTAAATACATTTCTGAATCCTATATTTTCTGCAACTGCAATAGACGGCTTATTCACCTCCATACAATCCCAAATCGGAACCAGATTACTTTCCAAGCAATCTTTTACAACACTATGGGCTAATTTTTGAGCTAATTTTTTTCCTTGATACTCCTCTAAAGTTTCAATACTTATACAGTGTACATTTCCAACGACAAAACCTGAAAAACAAACACTTACAATTTCATTTTTGTAAACAATACAATAACCAATACCATCATTAAAGAAACTCTCAGGTGATGCCCAAAACTCTAAAATTTTGGAGTGTAAAAATTCAATGTTTTTTATTGGACCATCATTATTATCAAAGAAAGTATCAGAGATTTTTACAACTTCATATCCTTGTTCAATAGCAGGTTCATTGGTAGCTTTATAATCAACTTTATGTACCTCATAAACCCGCTGATTCCAGCTTCCTAACTTACGGTGTTCAAACACTTTTTCGATAGTCTTATTCCATTTTGTGTGGTTACCAATTCCTTCAAAGCAATTTAATCGGACTTTCTTTGCTTCTGGTATGATCACTCTATCAATAAAATTGTTTAATTCATTATTAAACGCTTCATTTTCTGCATTTCCAATAAAGAGAAATCCATCATTATTCCCTAACCAAACGAATCCAGAGGTAGGGGTAACGCTATTATCTACAAATACACGACCAGGATTAACACCTTCAATTACCGCTTTTATTTCCAATTGCCCCTTTTCATTTACTATATCTCTACACTTATAAAAATCACTTTTATTTAATTCAGAAATCATACGATATTTCTCCTCCCTAAACATTTCTAATCTAATTCTACCACAATTAACAATATATCCCTTATTAAACTAAACTCCCCCGTTAGCCATCCATGCAGTACAAAATAGTCCTGCACCACAGAGAATGAAAATGGTTAGTGGAGTCAATACTAATAGTCTACCGAAAACAATAGTCTTATTAATGTCCGCTCTCCTCTTTTTTTAACGATTAGGCAAGGGTCTTCTTAAGTATTGTCATTTTTCTTTTCTTGAAGAAATTAATTTTCATGGTAGTTCAATAAAGAAAAAAGAGCTGCCTATGCAACTCAATAATCTTCAAGTAAAGCACCCCGGTAGTTTAAGTACATTACTTCACAAGCGTAACATAAATCCCAAATTTGTTGCCGTTAAAATAGCGATTACTGAAGATACTATATCCTTATAAACCAATTACTTGAACTTCAAATATAGACTAGCGAGGCATATACAAAACGCATTTTAAATTATATATATCCCGCTCTGTTTTTTATGTACGGGATTGTTTAAAATGAATTATTTTTAACTAATAATTCCGCAACTTGCTATATAAAAAAATGCGCATAAATTTTATGCACAATATATTTGACAGCAGAATACATTTGCATTAAATTTAAAATATACCAAAACAGATTAAAGTTGTAATACTGCAAAGAGGAGCCTTTAAAATGGAATTTAATGATAGATGTTTTTTAAATTGTCAATGGATCTATTGGATAGGCCGCAAAGTTAGTACTGGCAACTGATTACCCTGTTTAATTGGGTGCGAAAGTTGAGTCCTTATAAATCCACTAGTTTTTATAAGTATAATTTTTATGAAAAAAACATTGCATTTTCGCTTTAAAAGTGGAAAAATAGTAATTGTTGGTAATTAATATACATTTTCATCCATAAATCCGAATATTGTTTGTTCGTTTTTTTGAAAATGTACACCTTTATAGATGTTTATTTATTTTCACTTCGATATATATAGGTGTAGTTATTCTTTGGAAAAGGGGGTGGAGAGCATGTTAGAAATTATTCGTAGAGAACTTCCGATGATTTCGACTCAAGCTTATTTTAATACAGGTGGAGCTGGTCTTATCCCTAAATGTGTATGTAATACCATTATGGAAGAATTAAATTACGAATTTGAAAGGGGACGAGTGAATCAAGGGCAAAGAAAGAGATTCCAATCGTATTTGGAGATGGTACGTCAAGGGTTGTCCTCAATTATTCATGCAAAACCGTCTGAAGTAGCTATAACAAACAATACAACTGATGGGGTTAACGTAGTTCTGTGGGGTTTACATTTAAAACAAGGGGATGAAATTTTAACAACTAATAGTGAACATTTGGGTGCGTTAGCTGGTTTATCTACTTTGAGTAGACAGAAAAGGGTTAACGTTCGATTTTATAAACCTGAGAATTATGTGTTTGATCTTCATGTCTTTTTTTCATTGGTTACGACACGAACGAGAGTTATTGTTATTTCTCATGTGTTTTGGGCGACTGGGTGTATTATTCCTATCCAAGAAATTTGCAGGTATGCACATGAACGAGGAATTGCTGTTCTAGTAGACGGAGCGCAAGCAGTAGGTGCTATGCCGGTAGATGTAAAAGAGTTGGATGTGGATTTTTATGTATTCCCAGCACATAAATGGTTACATGGTCCAGAAGGTATCGGTGCGTTGTATATTAAAGAGTCTATGTTGGACATTGTTAATCAAACGTTTGTTGGAAATGCATCGTTTAATGAACATGATGGGACTATTTATTATTTTCCTTCTGAAGGAAGTAGGAGATTTGAGATTGGTACACGATTTCGTCCTTCTATTCATGGATTTGAAGCAGGATTAACGTGGCTTTGCAAGGAAATCGGGATAGATACTATTTTTTCTATGATTCAAGCAAATATGAATATGCTAAGAGAAAAAATTATCGAAGAAACGCCATTTCGTCCTATAGTGATGGAAACTGCTAGTTTACTAACTCTTCCCTTACCAGAAAGATTGAATTGTAAAAGTGTTACAAAACAATTAGAAATAGAGAATATTTTTGTTAGAGAGATCAAAGAATTAAATGCCATACGTATATCGGTTAGTTTTTTTCTTACTACCGATCATATAGAAGCACTACTCTATCAACTAAAACAAATAACTTTAAAGGAGCGAGTTCAATGATTAAAGAAAAAGTAGCTGTATTATTCACAGGTGGTCGCGATTCATCATTAGTAGCATGTCTAGAGGCGTTACAAGGGAAAGAAGTTCATTTATTAACATGTAACAGTGGTATTGGGATTAAGAGTGAGTTATCTGAAATCCGAGTAGAAGAATTAAAAAATCGTTTTCCAGAACAAATTGTCGGTCGTACGGTATTACCTACATATGGATTATTTAGAAGTGTTGCAATTTCTAATTTGGAAGAAGATTTTAAACGCTGGGGAGTTAATCTTGTGTTATTAGGAGATAAATTAGCTATTCACGCAGCTGCAACAGTGTATTGTCTACAAAATGGGATTACACTCATCGTAGATGGATGTGTAGGTTACCAAAAAGATTTAGCAGAACAGAAAGATGTATCTATTGAGATTTTACGTGCGTTTGAAGAAAAGTATGGTATTACATATGAATGTCCTATTTATCATTTTGGCAACCAAGATGATGTGAAATATGCATTATTAACAATTGGTTTATCTTCAAAATCATTAGAGGGAGTGTCTGTGTTTGGAGATGCATTTAGTGAGCCAACTGACCAAATGGTAGAGGAGTATATGAATGATAAACTTCCGATTTGTCATAATCACGTGACTCTTATGACAGACACTATGAATGTTGTTGAGACATTTAAATATAAACAGTCTGTTTTAGGATAGGAGAAATTAGGAGCTGTAGATATTATGATTCGAAAAATTGGGGCAGCAATAGTAAAAGATAATCAGTTATTAGTAGTAAGTAAGAAGAAATCTCCTGACTATTATATGTTACCCGGAGGTAAGCTTGAAGATGGAGAAACAGATTTAGAAGCATTGAAGAGGGAACTAAAGGAAGAATTGCAGTTGGAGATTATATCAAGTATTTTGTTAGGTAATTTTGAAACAAAGTCTATGTTGGAAACGGAATCCATGTTTTTAACAGTGTATATTGTAGAAATAAATGGTGAACCAACACCAGATAACGAAATTGGGGCATATAAATGGATTCCTATCGACACACAAGAGTCAGAATATTTCGGAACAGGGATTACTAAGTTTACATTACCTGCTTTACGTAAGGAAATAACATTATGATCAAAGTAAATTCTAAGACAGGAACATGGGCTGCACTTGTCGGGGGTATTGTGTTTGGAGTAAATTCTAATGTTGTAAAAGTAGCAAATAATGTGGGATTAACAACGTTGGATTTACTTATTTATCAATTTGGATTTGCTATTCTTTATTTTATCTGTAGGTTCCTGTTTGCTAACAAGAAGAACAGGATTTCACAACCATATATACTGTTAGTTAAGAATCCTTACAATTGGATAGCAGGGATTACGACTGTATTAACAGGACTGTTTTATTATAACTCTATTCAATTAACAGATCCGAGTATCGCATCATTAGGTTTATTTCAATACCCTTGGATTCTTTTTCTGTTTGGTATTCTATTTAACAAAGAGCGTGTAGTAGGCAAGCATATAGTAGCAATTATATTATTATGGCTGGGGACTACTTTGTTAATCGGTGGAACGTTAGCACATGTGACTGTACCAGGATTGCTTTATGGATTTGCAGCAGGCATATCATTTGCGACAAATTTATTTAGTTTGCAAAAGATAACAGATCATCCGTTTACGAAAGTTTTTGTCTTCTTTATTGCTACGATCCTTGTTTTGGTTTTCTGTTTGGGGCAGTATGAGAAATTACATCTCTTTACAGTAGATGCCTTGTCATTTGGACTTATTACAGCAATTTTAGGACAGATTTTAGCGTTTGAACTTTTGTCCTATGCTGCGAAAAATGTGAGTTCTATTTTAATGGCTACATTAACGACAACTGAATTACCAGTGGCAATGTTATTAACATGGTTTATCTGGGGACCAATTCCTAATTTTATGCGTATTTCAGGATTGGCAATCATGGTAATGGCTATCTTATGGCTTAAATTTGAACAGTCACGACCAGTCGCAGTTTCTATAAAGAAAGAAGTTAGTTCATAAATATTCTGGAATAAAGGAGAAAGCACCATGTTACAAGATATAAAACTAGTGCTCTTTGACTTGGATAATACCTTGTTTTCGTTTGAAAATTATTGGATACAAGCTACTAAAAGTACTTTTTTTCAGTCTAGTATTACGAAGTATTTACCATTTGAGGAGTTTTTCTCTTACTATCGACATTATGACTATCACTTTTGGGAGTTACACCATCAGGGACATATTTCTTTGGATGAAGTGAGACAGCAACGTCTTATTTATACACTTAAACATTTCGATCAGGAGATTAGTGTAGAAGAGGCGGATACTTATTTCCGTGAGTTCTTTAGTCAGCTCATTCATTTAGTGAAGCCAGAAGAGACAGTTAATGAGTACCTTCGAGAGTTAAAGAAAAATTATCAAGTTGGTATTATCACAAATGGAAAAGTTAATGAACAACGATCTAAGATCATAAAATTACATTTGCATAAAGTGTTTACTGAAAGGGAAATCTTTATTTCAGAGGAGATAGGGGTTGAAAAACCACAACAAGAAGCTTTTCATATACCACTCTTACAGTATGGAATTGAGCCAGCTCAAGCTGTATATGTAGGTGATTCTTGGAATAATGATATAGTGGGTGCGATCAATGCAGGAATGTCCGCCATCTGGATTAATCCAAAGGGAAACAAACCGTCAAGTGAGCACAAACCGTTATTTATGACAGAGAATATAGTGACATTGAAAGAAACATGGATGTCCTTGCAGACATATAGAATGAAAAACTAAAATTTTAAATCAAGACAATGTTCACTAATGATATTAAGTAAGTATCATTATGGTTCACTTTTCTGATTTAAATAAAAAGAAGAGCCTTGAACTGACCTAGCGTTTTGGGACACACATAAAACACCTTCATTAGGCTATCTTTCTTCCGAATTCTCTCGGCGAAAGGTAGCCTAATTTTTCTT
>NZ_JBNNTI010000070.1:0-10286 GCF_050278625.1 Viridibacillus sp. NPDC096237
TTGATTACACTGATTTACAACGCGAGCAAACTAGCAGTCGATCGTATCAATCAAGCTTTACGTGAACAACCAAACGTAGCTTAATTTTTAAAAACGGATTTTGTACTATGGGAGTAGTCTGTGCTCTAAAAAAATACGATTTATGAAATTGATTCACCTATCATCAAATACAAATTGTAGCATTATTTAACAAAACTAATTAGATAAATAAACCAACTAATGTAGCAGATAAGATAGATGCAAGCGTTGATCCGAAGAGTAGTTTCAGACCAAATGATGCAACTTCTGATCCTCGTTTATCATTTAGGGCTTTAACCGCACCTGTAATAATCCCAATTGAACTAAAGTTTGCAAAACTTACTAAGAATACAGATACAATCGCTTCTGTTTTATCCGATAAATTTGCTGCAATATCTTGGAAACTAAGAATCGCTACGAATTCATTCGTTACAAGTTTAGTCGCCATAATACCACCTGCTGTAACAGCTTCAGACCAAGGAATACCCATGATGAAAGCAATTGGAGCAAACACATAACCAAGGATATCTTGGAATGAAATGTGGAACACTAGATCAAAAAGATTGTTAATCATCGCCATTAATGCAATAAATCCAATCAACATAGCACCTACAATAACTGCTACTTTAAAGCCATCCATTATTGCTTCACTGATCATTTGGAAGAAAGATTCTTTTTCTTTGTGTTCAGATTCATCGCTGATAACCGTATAATCTTCCTCTGGTTTTAACTCATAAGGATTCAGTAAGTTCGCAACAATCAATGCTGAGAAAATATTTATGATAATCCCCACTACAACATATTTAGGTTCTAACATAGTCATGTATGCACCGATTACGGAAACGCTTACAGCACTCATCGCAGAAGTACACAACGTATACAAACGTCGTTTAGAAATTTTGTTTAACTGCTCTTTCGTAGTTAAAAATACCTCTGATTGTCCAAACAAAGCAGATGATACAGCTATATAGTTTTCTAACTTACCCATACCATTGAGTTTGCTCATAGCAATCCCTACATATTTAATAAAGATTGGGAGTACCTTAATGAAATTTAATATTCCAATAAGGACAGAGATGAAAACAATTGGTAATAGTACGTTTAAGAAAAATACAGCTCCTGGCTGATTTTCCATACCACCAAATACAAAGTTTACACCTTCTACACCGTATCCCATTAATGTATCAAATAATTTTGATACAGCGCCAATAATGCTCAAACCAATTGTTGTGTTAAGTATAAAGAAACTTAGAGATAACTGCGCTATTATCATCATTGCAATCGGACGTACTCGTATATCTTTTCGGTTATAACTAAATATATAACCCATCAAAAATACAAACAGTAAACCTGTAACTAAAAAAACAAAGTTCATATTTATCCTCCTACATATAGTTAAAGTAAGAACTAATTCTAAATGAATCAACTCAATTTAAGTCATTTATTTCAAATTTTTCTCTACAGATATTATCAAAACAAACTTGATATGTAAAGTATCTCACACTACATTATAACATTATATTCAAAAAACGAATATTCATTAATTATTAATTTATTTTTTGGAATATTCACTTTTTATATAGCTAATAACGTAATATCTAGTTGATTTTAAACTAAAGCATCAATAATTATACCAATACAATAAATTATTTAAATATAATAATTTATGTTTTTCAGTAGACATTGATTTCAAAAAAACACGCGATAAACTATACCACTTTTTATCCTTTTTCATAATCTCTGTGTATATAAAACAAAATATTTATATCTTTAATACTTATTTATTAACGCCTCTAAAAATCAAATGTACATGCTTGCAATTTTTTAAATGAACAAAAAGGCATCACATTAAATAGGGGCTGACCCTATTTAATGTGATGCTTTTGTTCAAAGTTTTCGGCAAATTTTAACTGTTAAATATTTAAGTTCAACAACTTTACAAGTGAATTTTTGAACTTTTTTAAACATAAGTCCTGATACTACTTTATTGGCGTCAATAGTGATCTCCTAAGGTTTTTAGGAACTGGACTAATTTTTCCGCATTGTTGGTTTTATCTTAATAACTGGTCAATCCAATTTTGCACCTTTAAACCTTCTTCAAATGATACTGTCTGTGCCTCTCCGCCATTTAACAAGCTATGACAAGCATCTAGTAGTGAAATAGGCTCTATTGCCGGTATCATTTGGACAGCCTCTTCACTCATTTTGCTTACCCATAGCTCCGACCAATTTCAAAGTGTAATCACTTTTTTCGTACCGAAAAATCTTGAAATCTATACGCTCTTGCTGTCCGATTCCTGTTAAGCCATTCAACATAATAGGGATACCACTTTCTGTTTTAGCCAAAGCTGATACACCTGTTTCGCATAGTTCTAATTCGTGTGGATAGGTTGTCTCGTGAGAAAGAATCGTTAAATCACCAAATAAGTGATACATCACTTGAAGGTAATGTGGGAAAATTTCTCTTATAAAACCACCTTGCTCCCTCGAAGCAATCCACGGATTTTACTGCCATTTTCGTGGCCACTCTGGAAAATACTTATGTAGTTCAATACTAACAATTTCACCAAGTGAAGCTGTCATAATTTCTTGTTTTAAACTATGTACTGATGGACTGTACATTAGCGGAAAATGCATCGCTGTTTGCACATTTGCATTAGCTGCTGCTGTTACCATCTTCATTCCGTCTTCCGTATCATGAGCAAGTGGCTTTTCAGAAAGAATATTCAATCCAAGCTCAGCTATTTTTTCAGCTAAAGATGCATGACTGGAAGGAGGAGTTCCGATATAAACTCAAGTTGGACGTGTTACCAAAAGCTCGTCTAAGTTTTGGGCAACCGGAAGATGATACTTTGTTGCAATTTCCTGTAACCTTATTTTGTTCTCATCGAATACAGACACAATTTCACAATTAGAATTAGCCAAAATCTGATTAATGATACGCTCTCCAATAACGCCTGTTCCTATTAATGCAAAGGTTGTTTTTGTCATAAGAGCATTCCTCCATAGATATTAAAAAATACAAAAAACTAAATTTTCTAACAAAATCTATCGTAGCATAGCCGAAGTAGAATAGAAATTTCACTATCCATAATTATCAATAAATTATCTGTTTTAAAACATTAAATCCCACACTTCCCTAACTAAAGAAAGAGTGACAGCCGATAATACAGCTTGCCACTCTTTAAATTTCTCCATATTCCAAACATAATTATTAATTCTTAGCTTTGTTGTAAAGAGGTGTTATCTAAGACTGACTTCTTTATTTATCAATCGTATCCTTAAATGATTTTCTTTGGGTTTTGAATTTATTAATTTTAACACTGAGCTTCATGGAATCCTTATTTAACTCAACTTTTCCGTTCTTCTGAAACTTTTTCCACGCCCTTACATTTTTCCGATATAAGTACTCTGATAATCGATAGATGTCTGCATCGTTTTCCAGTGCCTCTTTATAAGTATCGTTAATTTCTTTTTTAACTTCCTTTATTACCTCTTTTCGAACTTCATCGATCGGTACTTTTTTCTGAAACTCCCCAATGTTCGCATTAAGTTTTATATCTATATCAAACTTCACTTTATCTTTACTAACGATTGGTTTCACTTTTACCTTTACTTTGTCTATTACTACTGTCAAGTGTTGTTCTTTATTCGAACCTACCGTGGCCGTAACTTCTCCTCTCTTTGTATCTTCCGACATCCATTGCAATCCTCGTACCTGTTCTGCTGAGATAAAACCTTTAAACTCATGAGGAGAAAGCACACCAACTCCCGATAATACAGCCTCATTTTTGACCTCTTGTTCCGTCTCCCATTTTTTTATAGAAACGAAAGGTATACTTATTTCATGATTTGGCTCATTCAGTCCAATTATCAATGTTCGAAAATTGATTGGTTTAATAAAGGATTCTTGTTCATATGAATTCTCTGGGTTTCCTAACTCTGATAACACAAGGGATTTATTAAGGTTCGGAGTAGTTAAAAGTATATCTTTTACAGACCCCGTAGTACCGTACACCCAAATTTGATATCTCGTTTCCCTATAACGAATAAAAGTGTCAATAATATGATTGGCTCTTTCGTTTTTCAAAGCTTCTTCAGAGAAAATGATATACGAAACAAAACCCCAAAAAACCTTTGCATCCATTGAATGATATAATTTAAAAACCGCTTCACTAACGGTTTTACCTGTGGCATACCCAACTTCAGACTGCGTAGGCTTATTAACTGTAAGTTCATTTTTTGCAGTATTAGAAAAATCAATAACTTGAGCATATACTTCATACTGTCCATCCTTGAAATCAACACCTATACCATGAATATATAACACTTGTTCAGGATCATTTACATCCCAACAACCCGTAAGGAGAGTCGAGAGTATGATCACTATTATCAATAGTCCCTTATTCATTTTCGTCCTCTTTTGTCCGTGTTTTATCTTGTGGATCTAACATATTTGGCCGTTTATTATAATATTTTTGCGGAAGTCGAAATAGGGATTTTGTGATTGTTGACCAACTTAAATCTGTTGCAATATTCATGTAGGGAACACCAAATGTTCGTATACTTGATAGATAAAAGAGCGTAAAGAAAAGTGACATAAAAAAACCAAAAAGACCCAAAAAACCAGTAGCTACGATGAAACAAATACGTAAGACACTTATTGCAGAAACGAGTGACTCATTTATTAACGTAAATGTTGAAATGGTTGAAATAGCTATAACCACAACAGTCGCTGGACTTGTTACCCCTGCTCGAATAGCAGCATCTCCTATAATTAGCCCACCTACAACACTAATTGTTCCACCTATGGCTGTTGGAAGGCGCATGCCTGCTTCACGGAACAACTCAAACATGAGCAGCATAAGTAGCATTTCGATTGCGGATGGAAGAGGTAATCCTGTATTCAATTGGACAATTGTCGCTAGCAATTGCAGAGGTAACTGATCTTGATGAAAAGTCGTTAAAGCAAGAAAAAAGGCCGGTAGAAGTAATCCAATTAATAAACTTAATACACGTATTACCCGCTCAAATGAACTAAAGACGGTAGTATTTTCGTTATCCTCACCCGACTTTAAGAGTAAAAACATATTAACTGGCGTAATGACAGCATAAGCAGTCCCGTCTACTAGTATAATAAAACGTCCTCTGACAAGAGATTGAATAGCATGATCTGGCCTACCTGTATAATCTATTCTTGGAAAGAGCATCCCACTTGTAATAATACGTTCCATTAACAAGTTTCCGCTCCAAACGATATCTGTATCGACTTTGTTTAGCTCATTTTTGATTTCATGCAATATTTTTTTATTGGCAATATCATCAAAATAAAGGACGGCTACTGACGTTTTTGAACGATCGCCCAATTCGAATTTTTCTACGCTCAATGAATTTGTAGGTAATCTCTTCCTTATAATAGCAATATTTACTGATATATCTTCAATGAAATTATCTCTCGGCCCTTTTATTACCATCTCCATACGTGTCTCTTCAGGTTTCCGATTCGGCTTTTTAGCAATATTGCTAGAAAATAAGAGAAATTCATCTTCAAAATAAATTAGTAGATGGCCGGTATACACACGTAATATGGCGTCTTCCTTATTTTCTACTTTTAATAAATTTGGTATATATAATTTAGCTACTACTGCACTTTCCAAAGATTCCTCCGCTAAGTTTGCTATGACGTTTTGAACTCTTTGGACAATAACTTCATTTAATAGCTGTTGGTCAATCATTGCATCGCATGTAATGAAATGCACTTTATGTTGATGGAATGTATACGATTGAAAATGAACATCCGCAGACTTTTGAAATAACTCCCTCAAGGTGTTTATATCTATTGGTTTTTTGGCCGATTCCATACCACTCCACTACTTTCTACTAATTATTTGTTTTGGGGCTTTTTAGATGCTCTTCCTGAAAAGAAAGCTACAATCGCAATAATATAGAACACAATGGAAAAGACAACTTTAACTATTCTTCTTTTTAACTAATCTTTAATCGGCTCTCGTTCTGATTTATCATGAATATAAACTAAAATAAAAAAGCCAAGGAATATAACCACAGTGGCTAATATGACAAGGTCACTCTGCAACTTTTAATAATGATGGAATAATAGTTACATGGTTTTTAACCGATGACATTCATCGGCAAGAAAATAACATATATTATACTAATTGTGCATATGTTTTTTACATTGCACCCTTTAATTTTTATTGGTACTTTTTAGTTTTGCCAATAATGTTCGATATTATAAGCAACTTTATGTGGTTGAAAAAAGTTAACACTTTTAATTGTATTTGTGCTACAAAAAAAAACGCCAAATCTTTTTTTAATTGCTAATCAAGAACTTTTCTAATATTCAGAAAGCCCTTAAAGTTATCACTCACTTTAAGGGCTTTCTTTGTAATTATTTGAAATCAATAATAATTAAAATAATTTTTAATGCGTTTTCTAAATGTTTCGTATACATTATTCATATTTTCAAATTTGTAACGATGTGTTACTAATGCTTCAGGATTAATCTAAAGCGTTTTAATTCGTATTTATATTTTTAGATAATATGGGAATAATGAAATTTTAAAGGAGGTTTAACATGTTTAGTTTTATTTGGTTTCTAATTATCGGCGGTATTCTAGGATGGTTAGCAAGTCTGATCATCGGTAAGGATATCCCAGGTGGAATTATAGGTAATATTATTGCAGGTATTATTGGTGCTTGGATAGGTGGGAAATTATTAGGTAAGTGGGGTCCTACACTAAGTGACTTTTATATTTTCCCAACTTTAATTGGTTCTATCGTGTTGATTTTTGTCGTAAGTTTCATTTTGAAATTAATGCACAAAGATTGATGTAGACCTGGGCGATTTGCTCAGGTTTTTTAATTTACTTGGAAATTAATAGGCCCTATTCAATTTAAGATTGTGCTTTTTTTGTATTAGATATTGTTTAAATTTCATCTAATTTTTTAAAATGAACTTTTAACCATTCCATTTGTATCTTTTACTAATCAGAAAATAAATATACTCCCCAAAGAAAAACGATAAATAGATTCAAAGCCGCTATCCATCTCGAATTAATAAGTAAAATCAAAGAAAGAAAAAGGCTAATAATTATCAAAGTTAAAATGATACCTAACAATACTTTCTTCTTTGCACTCATTTTAATCTTTTCTTTATGATCGTTTTTTACATTCATTTTAAACAACCCAACCCCAAAAAATGTTGGCATCAATAACAGTTAGTAAGCCCTTCTCTTCCCACTCTTTATTCTGTTCCGCATCTCTTCTGGAATACCATAATAGCTATGAAACCATATAAACATAGCTTATACAAAGCAATTAAAATAAAAAACTGGAAAGAATATGAATTTATATCCTGCTGAAGACCTGAAATTTGTATTTGTTACAGTCAAAAACATAAAGGTTGAGTTATTCGCTATTGTATGAACATTGTCAAAGGAAAATCTTCAGTTCATATAGCATTTTATAATGATGATTATATATTCCTCCATTCTTTTAGGCTTGTTAAATTCCGTTGGGTAAAGCTTCTCCACCTGCTGTTTCCCAACAAAGAAGCAATCGCTTGCCATCTCAATCAAAATCTTGATGCGTAAACTGCACAAAATCAGGTAATAAGTTTTTCAAATTCTTTATGTTAGCATATTGTTTATTTTTGGATAAAAGAAACATTTCATTTGCATCGTTTCCAATGAAGATAACACTTGTATTTTCTCTTATCGTTATATCTACATGAATAATTTCCACTTTTGAGAATCCAATTACGTCTATTTTTTTATTGAACTGAAGGTTTGATTTATTTGTTGAAAACAATACTTGATTACCTACACAAATTTGATAAATAAAATCATCCATTATTTTTTCAAGATCTATTAATTTTTGAATAGTTACTTCAAAATAAGTTTTACTTTTAGTAGTAATTTTTTTGACAAAGATATTGTTATTTTTTATAAGCTGATTTTCAAATTCTTTTTCATCTGAGTTATTCAATTCGATATACATATAAAAGGGGACATTTGTTAAGCTGAACAACAACTTAACAAATCTTTCTTTTTTCAAATTTGGTATTTGTAGCATTGAAAAATTAATCATATTTATATTTTCATTTATTTCATTTAATGAGATATGGAAATCATCAGTGATCTCAGTGATTAAACGCGTGTTTTTAATATACCCAATCTCTATATTCACTTTTTACCCTCTTTCTATAAACTATAAATACTGATGTACCAACTGATTCTGCTAAAAGTATTTCACTACATTCTATTTATACGTTTTGTTTCATTAGATTTTCACTTAGATTCTACCATACCCAAATATAATATTTAGAAGTAAATCGATACCCTTTTGAATATTGCCAATTCGATTTGAACACATAGTGGTATTTCGGATCATTAATATGATAGTGCCACATTCTTGTCTTAATTTTCTTCTTTTTATAAAAACTGTCTAAGTATTGATAGTCAAAAGAAAATAAACGTGAATCTTTGCCTTTTGGAACATACCCTTTTTTATAATTTACTTTAAGAATAGAATTCTGTTCAAAAAATGAAATGCTATATTTCTTACTAAATCCTTTTAAATATGGATTCAATCTAATCCCCTAATTATTTAATTAGGGGATCATGTGTATCAATTAATTTGTCCCTTGATTAATAAAAGTTGAAAAGTGGTTCCTCAGGAAAAAAGAAAAAATAAGTTATAGATGTAGCAATACTACCAATAATCGTAATGATTAATAATAATACAAAAAACCATCTACTACTCTTTTTCACACCTCCAAATATTAACAAAACATGATAGTAACATATAAGGGTTGTGATTGCTAGACTAAGAAAAAGTAAACGTGTTATCATTTTTTTGTCCTCACCAAAGTTTAATGTACTCGTAGGATTTTATAGGTCCCCACCAACCGTATGCTTTAGATTTCTTTTTATAAGTTTTAAAATACCATTTCATAACATGTACTACTAAGCCGCCTACCGACAAACTAACCGCAATTGCCAAGGAATTGAGCATAGAGGTTACAATTGGGCCTCTCTCTTGTTTGCAATTGAAACTCCTCCTTTTCATTCAACGAACACGTTCCATAGTCATATAGGTATAAAAAGTTGTCGTATTCGATATACTTATCTTACGACGACTACATTCCGTAGTTTTTTCGAATAAATTATCGTATAATATAGAAAAAACATTGGAGGCTATATATTATGCGCGTTATGTCCAACTTAAAAGTAATACTAGATCGAAGAGGTCTTTCTATTCGCGAGTGTGCTCGCAAAGCTGATTTGCCAGTAGAAACCGTGAGACGATTATATAATGATGATACAAAACAATATCAACGTGACACAATCGGTGCTTTGTGTGAGGCATTAGATGTTGAAATAAGTGATTTACTTGTATTAGAAAAAAAGGACGACCAAATAGGTTAGCGTCTTTTTTATTTCGAGCGATTGTCTCGTCTACGTATCGCCTCTTCCGCTCCCAATTCATGATATCGGGAGTGTTTTTGTTGTATGTTTTATTAGTTGTTCTGTAAAATTTCTATAACTTCAATTTTTCCGTTAATAAGTAACTCAGGAAGTTCATTATTCTTATTACCATTCCAATACGCTTTTGCTTGTTCAATCTTTTGAGAGAATGGGATTGCATCCACTCGTGGTAATAATTCTCCATCTCCCTCGAAATAATTTCCTTTAACTTTAAGTTTTACAATTTGTTGATTTTACGATTATATGATTCAAAAACTGCTTTCCATTTCAATACTTCTTCGTAAGTCTTTGCAGCATATAGGCAAGATAATCTTGAAGGATATTCAGGAAACTCCTGTAGACGAACCATTTCAACTATAGTTTCACGTATTGCCCTAATTGTTTGGTCTACGTATTTGACTGTAACCTCTGTATCTTCAGCATTTAATTGCAAACCATTACAATTAAAGTTTTTCTGCAATATTTGAATAAAATCTTCACCCTGCGTGTTTACTTGATTTTTTTCGAAAAAGAAATTGTAGAGCGTATTTGGTTGGTTTTCATCAAAATGAATGACTTGACCTAATTTCATTTTTTTACGAGTCACTAGATGATAGACATAAAATTCTTTACTCAATTGTATACCCACCTTTCAATTGTGATATTATGTTAATTTCAATTTTGATGATTTATACGCTGAGATTTCATTAAGAACTTTACAGTCCTTCCCTACATCTGAATCAGTACTAAAAGCAGGTGTAGAAGAGATTGCTCAATTTA
>NZ_JBNNTI010000071.1:0-10111 GCF_050278625.1 Viridibacillus sp. NPDC096237
GTGAACAACCAAACGTAGCTTAATTTTTAAAAACAGATTTTGCACTATGGGAGTAGTCTGTGCTCTAAAAAAATACGATTTATGAAATTGATTCAGTTATAAATTTTTTATTTATTTCGTTTGCTAATAATTTCTCTTGCTATGCATGAAAATGGATTGATTGTTGATTAATAATCAGAGACCACTCTTCAATTGCGACGTTAGTGTAAGTACATTCCTTCAAAACCTTTACCCTATCCAAACTTAACATAAATATCCATGTATCTCTTTACAATTAGCACCACAAACGGTCGTTTACGGTACTAATCATCACTTTATCAGAAAACACCCTGTCACTTTAGGAGTTATTTTGCACCTATTTTAAGCGTTATTTTGCACATTCTACTCTAAAACCCAGCTACCTTCACATTAGAAGATTAGCTGGGTTTCGTCATTATTTACGTCCAATTACTAAGCTAGTTCGTGCAGCTTCTACGACTGCTGTGGTAATGGATGTTAGTTGATTGATTTCAAGAATACGTTCAATTTGAGTAAATAGCCGATGAATTAGTCTAAAATTGCCGTTTGTGACTTTCATGATATTAGTGAGTGCCTCATAATCGGAAAAGTCCTCTTTTTTAATTGAGATACCGAGTTCATCCCATTTGTATTCTAAGATATGGTGCATCTCGTCTTTACTAAGCTTCTGAAATTCATGTGCAAAACCAATACGGCATAACCCGGTAAGTCTTGTAAAAACAATTGGTTGATGCTCGAAAGAAGCGTTCAATTTTCCCTCGACCTCTTGGAACACCTACTGCTGAAAAAACGAGGTTCATTTTCAAATCAATGGCCACTTGCTCTAAATGATTCGATGTAAAATCACTGCCATGATCGGTATAAAACTGTTCAGGAATTCCACAAATCGCCCAATCTAAATTTCGTTTATGCCAAACGGCTTGATGCAAAGCGAGTGCCGTTTGGATGGCAGAAGGTGCTTGGAAGGTTAAAAAATAGCCAGCGACTGCTCGACTGTACTCATCTAAAATAATCGTCAACCAAGGTCGTTCGGGTTGTCTCTTTTCATTCAACACAAAAATATCGAGTAATGTATGGTCAGCTTGCCAAATCTCATTGGGATAGCTTGCTTCTCTTCGATGAATTAAATCATATTGATTTTCGTATTATTTTTGGCCATCATGCGCTAACTTCTTCAAGCTTTGCGAAAGAGACTCCGATACCGTATACACTTGATAATAACTCGGTTGTTGCCAGCCTTGTTTCTGACATTGCTCACAGATCATCCGATGAATAGACGTCAGTGAATTTCTTCTGTACTTCAAAATTAGTTGTTTAATGGATACGACAATTTCCGTCTCTAAATGCATTTTGCCCATCACTTCTTGTTTTTCGAATTAACCCTTTTAACCCAAATTGTTTATAGTCACGAATCCAGTATTGTAGCGTTCTTTTTGCAATGCCAGTTTCTTCTATAATGATAGTCAATGTTTTCTCCGAGCGAAGGTACGGCGCAATGACTTTATACTTAATTATAGCTGCTTGTCGCTGTTCTTCAGAATAAGCTGTTAAAGGAGGAGGTTCATTCTGCATAGATATCAACCCTTCCGATTTATTATTTTTCCAAATAGCGATAAATCGTCGTTCGAGACACGCCCCATTTTTCAGCAACATCTTTAATCGGTGTGCCACTTTCAATTAGAGATTTCATCATTTCAATATCTTTTGGTCCAAATTTCTCTGGTCGTCCGCCAAGACGACCACGCGCTCTTGCTGTTGATCGTCCTGCAGCCGAGCGTTCCTCAATCAAATTACGTTCAAATTCTGCAAAGGCTGCGAACAGGTGAAACATTAATTGCCCCGTTGCGTTACTTTTGTCCATTGTCAGATTTTCTTGCAGACTGTGAAAGCCTATGCCTCGTTCATTTAAACTGTTCACAATATGAATCAAATCTTGCATGTTGCGTCCAAGTCGGTCCAAACGCCAAACAACAATCGTATCACCTTCACGTGCATATTGAAGTGCTTCCTCTAAACCGGGGCGCTGTCTTTTTGCTCCACTCATTTTATCGTGGAAAATTTTCAAACAACCATACTGCGTTAACGCATCCATCTGCAAATCCAAATTTTGTAATCCTGTTGACACACGTGCATATCCAATTAACACCAAAATCACTCTTTTCTATTTTTCCTTTGAAGTCATTGTAACATAAGATAGATTTCAATAGGTTGTTGGACGTAGAATACAGAACAGGGTTTTATGACGTTTATGGTAATAAAAAACGTCCTTTTCAAACCGAACAGCAACGTGTTCAGAAAAGGACGACTTTTTGAACATTGCTTACATAGGAAAATTCACATTTCGATTACATGTAATTTATAAAATCAATACAACTTTTCGAAATATTGTTTAATTGAAGGGAAGCTTCCTTTTGGAGCACCTAATAGTTTTTCGTAAATCTCGTTAATCGCATCAAGTTTGGCAATGAGCTGTTCGTGAGTCAATGTGAAAAGGCTGGGATCAAGCATAAAATGAAGTCCGACTAATAAAAACTCCGTAATTCCATCTGGAAAATCCGTGTGAAATACACCTTCTTCTACTCCTTGCTTCACAACAGATGAAATAATTGGTACATACTCTTTTATCATGCCAACTTTCATTTTCTGATGTAGAAGAACGTTTTCTTTGTGATGTAAATGAGTCATTAATCCATCTTTGAAATGGTTTGATGTTTCCTGTGAAAAAAATTGAATGATGCTTATAAACTTCTCTATTGCTTTTAATTCGGAGTTATTATTAATTTGTTTAAACAATTGAACACTTGAATCAATGGAGTCTTGAATTACTGCGTCCGCAATTTCATCTTTTGATTTGAAATAATGATAAAAAGTGCCTTTTGCAACTCCGACTTTTTTAATAATGTCGCTAATCGTAGTATTCTCATACCCATTAGATGAAAACAGATCTTTTGCGACGGAAATAATCTCGCTTCTTCTTTCTTCTGGTTTTTTGACGATTCTTTTCATGGAATTTCCCCCTTGAGACATATTATCGTCTTTTAAAGATACATCATTGACCGGCGGTCGGTCAATGATGTATTATGTGTTTACTTAACATCTTTAGGAGCGTGAAAAGATGACGAATGGAAACCAAGAGCGAAAGTATGAAGAAGAGCGCATCCGTATTGTTTTAAGAGAAATTGATAAAAAAGTGGTTAAATTGGATCATGATTCTGGTGGATTAAAAAAAGATGTCATTCATCTAAAGAAAACATTTTGGGATGATGTGAAAATTAATTTAGATAATCCTGAAGATGCTAGTGAAACCTTATCAAGCATTAGACAGCAGGCGGAGATGCTGTCCGAGAGGGAAAGAACGCACCGTCAACTAGATAGGCAGAGGAAGACCTTATCTCGATTAAAAGATTCTCCATATTTCGCCCGAGTTGATTTTCTCGAAAATGGGAAGGAAACAACAAATAATGTGTACCTTGGAGTTGCAAGTTTAATGGATGAAAATGAGGAAACATTTCTTATTTATGATTGGAGAGCCCCTATTTCCAGTATTTATTATGATTACTCTCCGGGACCAGCCCAGTACGAAACAGTAGAAGGGATAATTCAAGGAGAAATGGGGTTAAAGCGTCAGTTTATCACGAGAGACGGGCAAATCAAAACGATGTTTGATACAGGTGTTACCATTGGCGATGAACTTTTGAAAGAAATTCTCGGCAATAACGTGAGTACCAATATGAAAAGCATTGTTGCTACCATTCAGAAAGAGCAAAATCAGATCATTCGTAACGTTAAAAGCAAGTATTTAGTTGTACAAGGGGTTGCTGGAAGTGGGAAAACCTCTGCAGCTCTTCAAAGAGTTGCGTATTTGCTGTATCGCTACCAGAACGAGATCACGGCTGAAAATATTATGCTTTTTTCACCTAATTCTTTATTTAATCGCTACATTGCTTCTGTCCTCCCTGATTTAGGGGAGGACAATATGCAGCAGCTCACATTCCAAGAATATGTAGAAAAGCGTCTTGGAAAACAATTTGAACTTGAACATCCGTTTACGCAAATGGAATATATGCTTACATGTCAGGAACATAACATGTATCCTGCAAGAAGAAAAGGAATACGGTATAAAGCAAGTATCGATTTTAAAGCTTTGATTGATTCCTATGTTGTTGTTCTCTCGAGTGAAGACCTTATCTTTAAAAATATTTCTTTCCGGGGAGAAATGTTGATTAGAGCTGAACAAATTAAAAGCTATTTTTATTCACTAGATGCATCTATCTCCATTCCAAATCGTATGCAGTTAGTAAAGGAATGGCTTTTAAAAGAGCTAGTAAAGAAAGAAAAATTGGAGAGAACCAAGGATTGCGTGATAGAAGAGAGTGACCTGCTAGATCTTGAAGAGTATACAAAAGTTTATAGTGAGCTACTGAAGGAAGGCAGATTTTCTGAGAATACGTTCGACGATTTTGAACAGGAGCAAAAGAAAATAGCTAAAATGATTGTCAAAAAACACTTTAAACCAATACGAACAGCTGTAAAGAAACTAAAGTTTATTAATGTAGCAGCGCTTTACAGCCAATTGTTTAAACAGAAAGATACTATACACCAACAGCTTAATGATACTTTCCCTGAAGATTGGGAAGAAATTTGTTCATATACGTTAAAAAAGCTACAGAAAAAAGAACTGACGTATGAAGATGCAGCACCTTATTTGTATCTCCAAGATAAACTTGAGGGAAAAAGAATAAACACAAGAATACGCCATTTATTGATTGATGAAGCACAGGATTATTCACCATTTCAGTTTTTTGTTCTTAAGCAACTTTTTCCTTATTGTCGAATGACAATTCTAGGTGATTTTAATCAGGCGATTTATGCCCATACTCTAAATGCGCCAACTTTACTATCAAGCGAACTATATGTAGAAGAAAGTTTTGATAAAGTGGTATTAACGAAAAGCTACCGTTCAACTCGACAAATCGTTGAATTTACAAAGCGAATTATAGAAGAAGGAGAAAGCATCGAAGCTTTTAACAGAAATGGTCTGAAGCCAACTTTTACGAAAGTAAAGGATCTGGACACACTCCAATCTCGAATAACACAGAAGATTCGACAACTACAGTCAGCAGACTATGAAACAATTGCAGTGATATGTAAAACAGGAAAGGAAAGTAGTGAAACCTATGACCGATTGAGTGAGCAACTAAATATCCAGAAAATGGAACATAGTACGAGTTCTTATCAAAAAGGTATCTTAATTTTACCTGCTTACTTGGCAAAAGGAATCGAATTTGATGCTGTGATCATATACGATGCTTCTGATGTGAAATATGGAAAAGAATTTGAAAGAAAACTTTTTTACACTGCATGTACGAGAGCCATGCACGAGCTTCATCTTTTCTCAGTAGGGAAAGTGAGTCCGTTTATAAATGAAATTCCTGCAAATTCATATGAGATTACGGAGTAAGTGCAACTTAAATGAGGAATTTCTAAGCGTATCTCTCAATAAAGAAAAATCGCCTTCCACCACTTTAATTCCCAACAGGTTCACGGATGCTTTTTTTCTATGATTAAATATAAAAGCCGGTGATTCCTTGGCGTAGGAAAAATCGGCCTTCTATATATCGAAATTTACTTAGCGTATGTTTTGCGCTTTTTGTTGGGAGGACCCCTAATTGAAATCATATTTAGTTATTCCATTATAGGGCGCGTTTGTGAAGTAACAAAAAAGGTCTAATTTCCTAACTTTAATACTGGGAAATGGGACCTTTTTATATTTACTTATAGTGCAAAATAGCACTTAAAACGGGTGCGAAATAACTCCGAAATTGACAGTATAGGCGTACAGCAGCTCGAAAAGGCAAAAAACGAGCAGGAATTGTAGTAGCACATGCCATGTTGCGAATATCTTACTACCTATTAACACGAAAAGAAATGTATGTAGACTTAGGTGAAGACTACTTTGATAGAAAGAGACAACAATCCATTGTTCGGCATTCCTTGAAGCATCTTAACCGATTCCATCTACCTACAATATTCCATTGAATTAGACGCTCTCCCCTTTTTTAAAGACGAATGAGCTGCGCCTTCTTAAGTATTGCCTTTTTTCCTAAATTACAGAATTTTATTTACATGGTAGTTTAAGTATATTTTTTCACAAACTTCATTGATTTTACATAATTAATTTTATTCATTACAGGAATGCTGCCCTTTTACTTGAAGAAAACAAAGGCTTCACTCCATGTAATGTTGAAGTAAAGCCCCCGTTTACGGAAGATAGGTTTTTATGAATAACTTTCTTCTTTCTTGCTATAAATTTCATAAGCAAAATATCCAAGGAATAAGCCTACCCCAGATCTAAAAATTAGTGTAGATAATAATGAAAACGAGAAAAACATGCTAAGAACCACACCAGCTGCACAGCTGCACTACTTCTTAAAAGTTCTATACAGAACACAAACATCATCAATGATTGTTAAGAGAATTTTGATTAATTTAGGGTATACGTTATACTGGAACAGTAAGGGGGTTATGGAGATTTTTACAATTGTTAGTGTTTAATTAGTTAAACACTAGAAAATACGATTTCAATTTTATGTTTATGTATATTTTATATTTATGTATTATTAAAGCCTGTGAGGAGAGGAATCCAATGGGAAAAGAATTTCCAATAATTGAAACAAAAAGATTAATTTTAAGACAGGTAACAACAGAAGATGCTGAAGATTTGTTTACATATTTATCTGATAAAGATGTTGTTAAACATATGGGATTAGAACCGTTCAAAACGGTAAATGACGTATGGGATGAAATTAGATGGTATGACTCTATATTCAAAGAAGGTACAGGAATTAGATGGGGAATCACACTAAAAGATTCTGGTAAGGTTATTGGAAGTTGTGGTTTTCTTAATATGCTTACCAAACATTATCGAACTGAAGTTGGATTTGAATTAAGTAAAGATTACTGGGGAAAAGGAATAGCTAGTGAAGCTTTAGAAGCTGTTGTTAAGTATGGCTACCAACACTTTCAGTTAGAAAGAATTGAGGCTTTAATTGAACCTAATAATCTTCCATCACAAAAGCTTGTAGAAAAACAAGGCTTTAAAAGAGAAGGATTGCTGAGACATTATGAATTTACTTGTGGCAAATTCGATGATTTATATATGTACTCCATCATAAAAGAAGATCTTTAAAGTATATTTGCTTGAAAAGAACTTACCTCCTATAGGTGTGAAAGTTTTAGCTCTTAAATTAAACATAAAAACCTTCCAGTCATTTATAATGTCGGAAGGTTTTTATGTTTAAAACAATAATATTAAACGAATTTATTTCTATTTTTTCACTATACATAACCTCATTTATGTTCATTTAATGCTTATCTAATTTCTCGACTTATGCCTAGTGGCATAACATCTTTTAATTTTGAAATAATACCTGTATTAATTCAATGATATATTTCCTGAAGAGGTTTCCAACTGCACTTCATAATCTCCGCTCCCAGCCGTTCCTTTTGTTTCTTTTTTGCCTTGTTGATGAGCATTCAATACAATGCCGACTGAACGTCTCCCGCTGTTGGATTTAAGGAGTAGCGTGGCATCTGGTTCATCCTCATTCAAAGAAACATCCACATTTCCACTTGTTGTATTAACATAAACATCACTCTGAAAGTGAAGGAAGTCAAGTTTCACATTACCACTTCTTCCATTTACTTTCAGGTTGTGCGTTTGTAGCTCCTTACCTACGACGTTACCAGAGGAGCCGTCTACTATGATTTCTCCTTTGAATTCAGTAGGAATTCGAACTTCCAATTGGGGCATCCGACCGATTTTAAACAAACGGGTTACATCATTTTTTACTCGAATCGTTAATTTTTGTTTCCCCTTATCCATTATAATTCCTGGACCATTGTCGTATAAAAGTAAGTACGCTTCGAATTCGTCTATATCCGCTGATACTATATCTAAATTTATACTTCCATTTTCGATGTGAATACTATCTATATCTTTAAGTGGAGCCATTTGAATGTCTTCACTTCCCTCACTTTTTGCACAGGCGCTTAAAAACATTACAGTAAAAATAACCGACATAAATATAAAATATTTCTTCATTTTTAACACTCCTCTCGTTGGATACCATTATAGAAGGTGACGCCCCGTCAATTTCAAGTTTTATATAGATTGATAATATGAGTCAAAAAAACACTTGAAGCTGACGTCGCGTCATTTTGTATACTTCTTAGTAACTACTTTTTAGCAAAATCTAAAGAGATTAGGAAAAAGGAGGTTTTTAAATGAAACAAGGAGATATTGTTATTTATGGATGTGTCATTATAGGCGCAGGTATTGGCCTGATACTGGATAATGCATTTCCCGGTGTACTGATTGGCTTGGGAGCAGGATTCTTACTTCAATATTTATTTCGTAAAGAAGGATAAATGAATCAAGATTGGCAGTAATCCCAAGTTAGAAAAAGAAGATGATAAAATAGAAGGAATAAAACAGTTGTTACTTATAAGTTCTTAACGTAAAGGAAGGTAGGTTTACCAGTTGATACACATTAACAAGGTTGGGGAGCTAACAGGTGTTACAGTAAGAACACTGCGATACTACGATAAAATCGGCTTATTAAAACCCGCATCTAAAACAGACGGCGGCCATCGTTTATATACGAATGATGAAATAAAAAAACTACAGCAGGTTCAATTTTTAAAAAAGATTGGATTTCAATTATATGAGATTAAAAATATGCTCTCCTCCAGTGAGTGGGATTGGTCGGATAGTTTAAAGAGTCAATTATCTTTTGTAATAAAAGAACAGGAAAATTTAAAGAAAATAGAGTTATCTTTACGGGAAATGATACACGGAATTGCGATAGAAGGAGAAGAAAACTGGTTAGCGATTCAGAAGATCATGCAATTATCTACTACAGATAAAGAAATACAGCAGTATTATCGCGAATCTGTATTTAAAGAAAGAGAAATAAAGCTATGGGAAAAGGTTCCCAATATGACAAGTGACAGTTCTGATTCACTGGAATGGATTGCTTTGATAGGTCAGTTAAAGCGTTATATTAAGGATGGTCCAAAAGCATCCAAAGTCCAAAATATCATTAGAAGAATGGAGGAAAAGCGCTTAGAGGAATTTGAAAGTGAGGATGAATTTTTAGATAAGCTGTGGGAAATAAGGATGTCGCCAGAGCAATCAGATAAACTGGGATTATATCCGATTGATCAAGATGTACTTGAGTTTATGGAACAGGCATATTCATTTTTTATAGCTAGTACTCAACAGGAGTAAGGAGGAAAGAATGATGAGTACAGAACTACTTCTCCTGATAGGGGGGCTGGCTTTATTGGATACGTTAAGCCCTGCCACAATAGGTGTAACAGTGTATTTACTTTTAACTGATACAAAGAAACTTATCAAACGTCTATTGGTTTATTTATTGACGGTAGCAGGATTTTATTTTGCTGTTGGAGTTTCACTTATGTTAGGATTAAGTTTTTTGCTTGAGATTATTTCTGGCGTATTTCAAAATCGAATTGTAAGTTGGACGGTCTTTATTGTTGGAGCGATATTGTTTATCGCAAGTTTTTATGTTCCAACCAAGAAAAACTCAGGTCCACATGTGCCAAAATCAAAAAGCATTCTTTCAATGGTTGCACTGGGATTCACTACTTCTTTAATTGAGGTAGGTACAGCATTTCCTTATTTTGCAGCAATCAGCATAATGACTACTTCTAATCTATCATGGATAGAATGGTCTTCTATATTAGTAGGATATAATTTTATAATGGTGTTACCTTCCCTCTTGCTGTTTCTCTTCTATCTCCTGTTTGGTCGGTGGATGCAAAAGCCTCTTAAAAAGCTTCGGATGAAAATTGCAAATAATACAGGATCGGCACTTTCATGGATAATGTGTATCGTTGGACTCATCCTGATTTATAATAGCCTGGATTATTTGTAGGATGTTAAACCGAAGTATTAAAACATAGGTAAAAAATGAACTGACCTAGCGTTTTGGGACACACATAAAACACCTTCATTAGGCTATCTTTCTTCCGAATTCTCTCGGCGAAAGGTAGCCTAATTTTTCTT
>NZ_JBNNTI010000072.1:0-9700 GCF_050278625.1 Viridibacillus sp. NPDC096237
GTCTGATGTTTAGTGTGGTAACTTACATTTTACACGGAATCGTTATGGGCGTTTTCTATTTTGTCTTGGTGTTGCACTTAATATTACAATTCGTCTTTTAAAAAAACTTTTTTTAGATTTTCACAATAAGAAAAGAAGCTTTTATTCAAACATTTTATAAAATTGAATTCAGTTCAGAGTGTGGACAAACTCGAAAAAAACGAGTTTTCTACAGTCTTTTTTTATATAGGATAAATTAGGTTTTACGAAGTTTACTTCTCGCTTTCCGCGGACGCTTCTCCACCCCCCAAAAAATACTACCTTCTATTTCAGAAATCTTTTTCATTCTCTTGAAGTTTTTTTGTATGAGTTTCTTCTATTTGTAAAGAATAGTAACAGTGTTGTTTAAATAGGAGTGAATAATAATGATCAAACTACAATCACCGATTGAAGGTAGAAGAACTCATTTTGGATATATTCGAGATATTTTTGAAGCTAATGGATGTAACTTTTGTATGAATTTCGATTACGATCAGGGACAATTCGACTCCATTTTATGGCGTGAGGGAGGAGAGACCATTTATTTAAGACTCCCCTTTATAGTATTAGAGGGAGAGTTAGATCACTATGAAGCTCTAATATTATTTGGTCCCCCTTATATCATTAAACATGTAGTAAATATCGGTCTAGACCGCGATGAACATTCATTAGCAACTGTAGCTGGGATTAGTCAATTTCAAAAACCTTTAGATACAGACGGACACATTGAGGATAAAAGCAGATGGATAAAAGTGGGAGAAGAAAAAATAGAGAAATTCTTATATTCTCTAGAAGAGCCATTAAGTTCCTAATCAAATTTATGAACAGATGAACCCGCTTGAAGCAAGATATTTGTTCAAGCGGGTTTATTTTTCCTTTTATAGCTTTCTAAATTGTAAAAACCCCAATAAATCCTTCATAAACATATTATAAACTTTATTATTATTGGCAAAACTAATAAATACCAATTGATGTAAGAAGGTGTAATGTGAAAAAGTTCGATACAATTAGTATATTGCACGTCATATTTCTATCGATGACAGTCATCGGATTAAAGAATCATGTAACTATTATTCCATCATTATTAAAAGTTGCAGGGAGAGATGGATGGGCTTCTGTAATATTGTCTACAGTAGCACTATTCCCTTGGCTGTTTCTCTTAGTTTATATTCATAAAAAATCAAAACAAGAACCTGTTAAAGATTGGTTAAAACGTAAAATAGGTAAAGTTGGAACTTCCATTGTGCTTTATATTATAGCCTTTTACCTTATCGTCCTTGCTGCATTTACGATGAGAGAAACCTTGCAATGGATAACGACGACCTTTTTACCTAAAACACCGATGTTAATTATGTTAATAATTTACACAATCCTTTGTGTCTTACTCGTCACTTCGAACTTACAGACCATTGCCATGATAAATGTAATGGTACTTTTCGGAGTAGTTATTTTTGGCTTTTTTGTAGCATTTACAAATATTCAAGTTAAACACCCTGATTTATTGCGTCCTTTTTTTGAACACGGATTTTCCCCAGTATTGAAAGGAATGGTGTACCCTGCATCTGGATTTATAGAGCTGGTGCTATTTTTGTTCCTTCAACATCAAATCAAAGACAAAATTCGATGGTACCATTTCACGATTATGCTTTTAATTTTAATGGGATTAACACTAGGTCCACTAGTTGGAGCAATCATTGAATTTGGTCCAGATGAGGCTTCTAAGCAAACCTATCCCGCTTATGAAGAATGGGGTCTCATTTCAATAGGACGATTTTTTGAACATCTTGATTTCTTTTCAATTTATCAATGGCTTACGGGTGCATTTATAAGAGTTGGGGTACTTTTGTACGTCGTCGTAGATATTTTCAATATGAATGGGAAGAAAAAGCGAATTTGGTTAACACTAGCTCCAGCTTTCTTCTTTATTTCTTTATCTTTATTCCTATTGAGCGACACTAAGTTTATTGAAGCTAAGGGGAGTTTTTTATTGCCTACTACCTTCTTTTTCTTTTTGATACTATCCCTTTTTCTTGCAAGTGTAGCTTTCATTTCAGGAAGATCATCTAAAAAGGCCAAAAAAATAAATACTCAGAAAGTAGTGAAGGAAAATGACATCGGCTAAAAAGCCAATAGATTTAAATACTTTGATGCAGTTATTTCAGAAGTCTGCGGATGTTCATTTTCAAGCGTATACATTTAATCAACAAACAGTGCAATTCATTACTTGTGATGCAATGATAGACCAACAATTGTTGAATGATGTTATTATTCAAAGAGTTCAGCAACTTCTAGAGAACGTCGGGGATAAGCCATTAGAAGACGTAGTGCAAGCTGAATTATTAATTCCAGATTTAATAAAAGTAGAAGATAAAGAAGAGGCCATATCACTTATTTTTTCTGGTCAATTACTACTCTATTTTGAGAATGAACTTCTCCTCTTTTCTAGCAATATTGCTAAAAAGCCGAATCGAAAACCTGAAGAAACTCGAATGGAAATGGTTATTAAAGGACCAAGAGATAATTTTATTGAAGATATTTCAGTTAATATTGCGTTAATAAGAAAACGATTGCCTACAAATTCATTATGCGTAGAAAAATTCGTATTAGGAGAACGTTCAAAAACATCAGTAGCCATTCTCTATTTTGATGATATTGCCAATAAAGAGATATTGAGCGAAATCAAAAAAGAGTTAAATAAAATCGATACAGATATCATTTTTAGCGGAGATATATTAATGGAACGCATTATTAAAAATGGAATGCTCTTTCCAAGAATTGATTATACAGGGAGACCAGATCATGCCATTCAATCCCTTGTAAGAGGCCGATTTTTGATTTTAGTTGAGGGTATAGCCTATGTAGTCGTCACGCCTGTGAATTTATTTTTACTTTTAAAATCAGGTGAAGATAATGAAAATACAATTATTTTCAGTTCCTTTGAGCGGGTTCTTCGGGTGGCTAGTATTTTAATCGGTCTTCTCTTACCGGCATTTTGGCTCGCTTTAACTACTTTTCACCAAGATCAATTGCCACTGCAATTGCTAGCGACAGTTGTACAATTAAATACTGGCCTGCCAGTTCCTTCTGCTATTGAAATGCTTCTTATGCTCCTCATGTTTGAATTATTTCGCGAAGCGGGCTTACGGCTTCCGGCTGCCATTGGTGGAACTATCAGTGTTGTTGGTGGATTAATTATTGGGGATGCCGCTATTAGAGCAGGTGTAACGAGCCCTGCAATGATTGTTATTATAGCAATTTCAACTATAGCAACGTCTACACTAGTCAATCAGTCACTTGTAACTGCAGTAAGTGTTTTACGAATTAGTTTTATCCTAACTACCGCTTTTTTAGGACTATTTGGGTTTTTCATGTCGTTATACTTTACTCTTTTTTACTTATCAAATATTCGAACTTTCGGAGTACCATATATGAATATTGCATCAGACTTAAATTGGTCAACAATCCGAAAAACGTTATTCCGAGTTCCACAAAAATACTATAATGAGCGTCCTAATATGTTAGATCCTCTAGATAAAACAAGGACAAAAGAGGACAAAAATGAATAAAAGAATATTGATTATTGTGATTATTGTCTCGGCTCTACTCTCCGGTTGTTGGGATGCAGATGAACCTGAAAGGATGCTATATATTCATGGTGTCGGTGTGGATTTCAAAGATGGTGAGTACGAAGTATTTGCTCAGATTATTGATTTTTCCAACACTGCAAAAACGGAACAACCTGTTACTAATCCAGTGCAATCCGAAGTAGGTTATGCTAAGGGAAAAACAATTGATGAAGCGATTTTCGAATTATACCATTCATTAGACCAAAAAGTTTTTTGGGGCTTTTTCTCTTTTATTATTTTCTCGGAAGAGGCATTAAAAGAAGGAAGAGCAAATCCTATTATCGACAATTTCCTTCGTTATAGAGAAACAAGATATCAAATCTGGATGTACGGTACAAATGATTCTGTAAAGGATATATTGTTGACCACACCGATTATCAATAAAGCGCTTATATTATCAAAGTTAGGTGATCCAGAAAATTCATATAAACAAGAGTCCTTTATAAAACCCATCAATTTTCGAGAGTTAATTATTGGACTAAATGAACCTAGCCATGAAATACCTATCCCATTCGTTTCTATCGATAATAATTGGGATACGGAACAAGGCCAAAAAAATTCCACTACTTTATCTGGAGTTGGCTTACTCTCTCCAAAAGAATTTAAAGGATTTATCCCTACAGAAAAAATACGTGGATTACAGTGGATGACAAAAGATACGGAACGCGGGGAAGTTACAGTCAAGATAGACTCGAAAAATCCAGCTGAATTCACCGTAGTTGTAGATAACTTAAAAGTCAAAGTAAAACCAATTGTTAGGAAAAGTGAAGTGAAGTTTGATATCAATTTAAAAATGGACGTGACCGTTAGTGAGTTTCATGGGGATGTAACATCTGATGAAATAATAAAAGAGATAATTAAAGAAGTAAAAAAAGAAATAAAAGGTACCTATGAAGAAGCACTGAAAAACGATGCAGATATTTATCGTTTCTCTGAATACTTATATCGCAAAAACAATAAAGCGTGGAAAAAACTTCAGAAAGATGGAAAAGTGGAGTTAAAAGAGAATTCCATTCAAAACATTAATGTTAAAATAAGAAAATTAAAATCACAAAGAAAAGATTTTAAAGAAACGATTGATCAATAACGAAGTACAATGCAGTTGAAAATTTATTCTATTTTAATGGATAGCAGTATTTTAAATAATTTTTAAGGAGGCCCTTTTTATTGGATTGTTGTGTAGTAGTCAATCCTAGAAAAACGGGTCTTCCTTTTTTCTATCATTTCGTTCATGCTTGAAATTTTCATTCTAAGTAAACATATTCTTATTTTGATTTAGCTATGTAAAAAAGTTACTGAAATTCATCAGTAACTCAATGAAAAAAATCATTTAGTTTTTTTATTAAGACTGCCCCTTAGACGCAGAGACATAATAACCTATTAGCATAATTTTATACTGAGAGACTTAAAATAAATTACTAATCAGTTGCCCCCTTTACTAACTCGAGTATCGTGTTTTCAACTTCTTTTTGAATACATTCAACAATCGAAAAATCGACTGCTTCTTGATATATCTCTTCTAACTTATCATGCGATTTTTTGGCTTCTGCTAAACTCGATGTTCCCTCGTTCATTTTATTTCGATATCTTGTGGAAATCCCCAAAATTTGCTCTTCATAAATTTCATCCGTTCTAGGGAATACAGCAACATTATATAAATCGATTATTTCATCTCCTTCACGAGATGGAAAATACTCATGCGGTGCCGTACTATCGAAAATCGCAATCCCTAGTTCTCTAAGGATGACCATATCCAAGCTATTTGGATCAAACCCACAGTGATATATTTCTACATCTAAGCCCCTATCTTCAGCAGTAGAAGCTAATTTTTTTAAAAGGGTCGATTTTCCTGACCCAGGTCTGCCTTTTAAAAAGTAACGCTTACGAATGTTTTCAGTTAAATTTGGTACATAATCTACTGCTCCAATTGGCGTAGCTGCTCCTAAAAATCGATGACGGACATTCGCTTCCTTATTTAAATGAATTTCTCCAAAAAAGATTGATTTTATTTCTTCTGTTAACGCATTTAACTTTTCAAAATCCATATTGGCAATATAAATTGCTTCCCACTCGTCATGAACTGCTAACGCTTCAGCATAAGAATGATAAGCTTGCCCATAGGCTTCCTCTTTCTCCTTCATCAACTGAAGAATGTCATCTTTTTTGATACTTAGTTGTTGTGAATTCCACGCATCCCCTAAATTCACATATTCCTCAACCGCTCCTGGAGCCTTTGGTTCTATGACGTGTGGCTCAGTCCCGTCAACTATTCCTATTTTTAATGATGGAAAAATAACACCGTCAACAGAATCCGAATCAGAAGCACAATGAATGAATTCTACATCATATCCTTTTTCCTGCCAATCATTCGCAATATTCTTCATCAAAGTCGATTTACCAGTCCCTGGGCCACCTTTTAATATAAAGATCTTTTCTAAACCCACAAAATTAGAATCATATAGGCTAAAGAAACCCCTTGCCGTATTTCCTCCAAAAAAATAATGTAACTCTTTTCCGCTCACTAAAAAAAATCTCCTCTCTAACTAGAAGTTTTTCTATAGAAATAAGGTATGCGAAAGTAAAGATATAGGTGAATGCCTAGTGACGATAGGATAAAATTTATAAGTGAAAAATACCATTGAAATTGCATGGCATGTAATATGTTAAGTTGGCCTACCCTACACTTACTTGTAGGTTTGGATTCGAGTTTGATTATCAGAATTAGCTAACCCTTCATTATCTGCAAACAAAAAGAATCCATTTATAAAAAAGATTGTTCAAAATGGACTCTTGATCATAAAGGATAAATTAAATGTTATTAATTATTTTTAAGCACTTTTAATATGAACTATGTGATGATTACCATGCCATGCATAAATACCAATGTTTTTCTCGATCGAAACAATACAAGAATCAGGATGGATAAAAGTTCTTTTTAGTTGTTCATCCGTTAAATTTTCAATTAGATAAACCCAACGCATGTAAAGATTCAATGATTTTTAAAGAAGTGGCAATGGGGAACTTTTAATCGGGTAACTCAGCCCATTTATCTTCTTCATATGGTTTAATGATTGGATTTTCTTCTGTTAATGCTAATTTGAAACGGATATAAGCATTCATATGACCCATCTGCAATGTGATGGACAATTTGTCGAATGGTCCAACTACCTTCTCTATAAGTATATTCTAGAGCTTCGTCACTCAGATAATTGACTACTTCTATTAATCTCATTGGTAACGTCCAGATTTCATTGATCCAAGCCTTTATTTCTTCTGTTGATAGATGTTCAGCACAATCGAATTCTCCTATTGGATATTTTTCATTCATCAATCATCCCTCTTTGTTTCAAAAGACCATTTTATAAATTCGCTTCATTATATTAGTACAATACTAATTGTTGATTTGCTCCAAATGCATGATAATATCCAGACCTGTTGGGTTTTCATTAATGAAATCACTGTATTCTCTAAACACTAAAGTCATTCCTGAAATATCATCAGGTAATGGCGGAGAAACAATGAAGTTATGCATTGAGTTTCCTTTCGATCCTGCCCCACCATCACTGCGACAATCGTATGGTTTCCCTATATATAATGCAATATTATTATGATTCAGCTGAAGGTCGATTAGTCTATCATTTCTGTCATCCCAATCGATATTAAGATGGACAACACTGGCATTTTCATACTGTCTTATATAGGTTACAGTGTAAAATCTTTCACCTACTTCAACCGATTTTAAAACAGATAGGTGCTTTCTAAATCCATTCGGTTCAACACGAGGTTTAAAGAAGTCATGCATTTTAACTGTTCCAAATAACGAACTTAAATAATCTTCATACAGATTATACTTTTGTGCCCATTTTGAGAGCACTTTATCAGTTGGAAAACCTGAATGATCGCTTGAAAGGTCTTTGCGTTGTTTTAATAAAGCACAGATTTGTTCATCAATCTCAAAAAGTTCTTTCTCATATTGTGAAGATCGTTCAATAGCGTCTTTTTTCATTTTCTTCCTCCTTAATTTTTTTTCTTAATTTATAACAACTCAATATTAACTTATTATGAAAATAATGGGAATATTTATTATTCGAAATATTCCCAAAAGTTTGATTCAAAACTAGTTAATTCAACTAGAAATTTTAATAAACCTATAAAATGGTCCATATTTTTGTGAGATATTATTATTTTGATTACACAATAATCAGTAACAACATTAGATTTTCCAGAACAAAAGAGCTTTTTAATGGAGGCAGCTGTAAAAAGTGATTTTAATACAAATCGTAGAACAGAAGAATCTTATTCTCAAGTTGAACTTGCTAATAAAGTAGTTTTGCCAGTAGAACGTATCCAACTTTCAGAAAGTGGTTACATTGAGTTTGACTCAGCTGAGTAAGAAAAAAAATTTTCAGTTTTAGGCATTGCTCAAGACGATATATCCGACTTCCGCTCTTTTTTAAACTAGAGCCAATATTTTAATTTTCATCTAGTAGCAAAAGATTTACGCCCTCACTTTTTTATTTTCATTCAAAAAGCTCTCTTATACTAAAATATAGTGTAAAAAATAGAATAGTTAATTAAAAATGGGGTGAAATACAAACTCTCGTATTGTCTCTTTCCATTTCATGTATAATGGAAATATAGAATATTCTATTATCTAACATTGCATAATTGGGCAGTAACATCAATAAAGGAGCAAAGTAAATGTTTAATTCAATTTGCGAGTTCTATAACATTATTCCCAAAAATATAGACATAATGAGAAATGCAGAACGTGTATTAGCAAAAATTCAAACGGAAACGAATGAATCATATTACTTAAAAGGAGAGCCAGCGAATCAAAGTCATTGGGAAAGCGGTTGCAAATATGCCACATTTTTGTCAGAGAACGGATTAAATACACCAACTTATCGAAAGACTAAAGAAGGTACATATACTATATCCCTAAATGAAAAAGTGTTTTCATTAGAATTAGCCCTTTTAGGAAAACCTATAAAGAAACTTGATGATCAATTACTTGCAACAATTGGTAGTTCATTTGGCATTCAACATCGTCTTTCGTCTACAATCATTTCTCCTTTAACAACTGCTACATCTTGGAGTTTGTTTGGAGGAAATAAAACAGATGAAATTGGCGACTATGATGAGAATGAACTAAGTTTTCGGGATTTTAAAAATACTTATTCTACACATAGACTCTTTTCAAAAGTTGAAAGATTATATTTAACTTATCGTTTAGAATTAAAACAAGTGTGGGATAAATTTCCTCAAGGGGCTGTTCAGGGGGATTTCTGTTATTACAATATGTTATTAAAAGAAAACCAGCAGCTCGCGATTTACGATTTCAATTTAGCAGGTAATGAAGTGTACTTAAATGAATGTGTGGCAGTAGGTGTCTATCATAGTTGGCACGTGGACTATATTGGAACATTAAGTAAAGATGAAAGGTTTTTATTATTCATGAATGCTTATCAAGAAGAAAGAGCTCTTAATCAAGTTGAATTGCAGTATTTGCTCAAATTAAAAGCAATTATTAGAGCCTTCCGATTCGATCGAATAGAAGATGGGATTAGTATTAAAAATACTGAAGTACAAGATGAATTTTTAGAAGAAACATTAAAAATACTGCTACTTGTTGATTAGGCGAGGGGCAATTTTTTTATTTAAGTCTCAATTTATGCACCTTTATTATTGTAGTAACAATCTTCTGCTATACGAAAAGTTAAACAACTTCAAAAGCCTTCCAGTCATTTATAATGTCGGAAGGTTTTTATATTTAAAACAATAATATTAAACGACTTTATTATCTCTACACACTTCTAGGAGAGCGTAAAATATCTTGTGTAAATGAATAAATAGAAAAAGGAAGACCTTTTCTTGGTAGAATTAAGTCACCACAACCAATCCTAGAAAAGAGGTCTTCCCTATGAATCAGTTTACTACAGAATTAGTTGATGCTCTAGTAAAAAACAAGATATTACTGAAGTTTTTCGTACCCATTTAGAAACAGCGGTGAATACGTTGTTGGCGACAGAATTAACGGCGTTTTTAGATTATGA
>NZ_JBNNTI010000073.1:0-9592 GCF_050278625.1 Viridibacillus sp. NPDC096237
TATTCGGTCGCACAGCAAACTAGGCTATCAAAGTCCGGTCGCTTATAAAAACTTAGCCCTTAAAAAAGTTGTTTGATTTAGTGTTGACATACCACATATCCAAATTATTTAGAAGTAGCGCTAAAGTTAAATTGATTCACGAAATTCATAACGAAGTAAAAGGGACATCACTAAAATGAAGATGTCCCTTTTATATTTACTGCAGTAATAGCTGCTTCTATAATAATTTTTTGGTTTTATAAAATATAAAGTAGGCTAAAAAACGATGGACTCTAAACATCTTTTACCTCCAACTTATTATTCTGATTCTCGTTCTTGACTTACTAATCTAATTACAGTATCTGCAAGTGATAAAACTGCTGTAACACGTAAAAGTAAAAAAAGATATTCTTTTTTCTCTGTCGTTGATTGAAATAGAGAAGGTAGTTGCTGTGTAATGTTATAGATTAACAAGAGTGCAAGAACTGTACATATACATGCCATTATAGCTCTTTTCATTTAACTTACGGCCTTTGATTTTATTTTTACACGACCATTCCAAGAAAAATTTGTCACGATGCGTAGCAATAATTCTAATGGACCGCGTTTGAATTTTTTCAAATACATTGTGCTCATAAAGCATTGAGTGGCAAAAATGAAGAAGCCAAGCAAAATACTGTTGAATGTACCAAAATTTCCGAAGAGACCTAGTCCGTAGCCATAGAAAATAGTCGTACAAATAACAGATTGCATTATATAGTTTGTAAGAGATAACTTCCCAACGCTCTCAAATGCTCGGAAAGGTAGAGCTTGTGAGTGGCTAGAAAATAGATAAGCAAAAGCAGCCATATAGCCTAACGCCAGAATTGGCCCACCTCCCATTACACCGATGGAAGCCCAATCACTTTTCTCTGCTAAATGCCCTACTATCTTTAAAATAAGGCCAAGTGGTATGAAAATCAACATGTATTTAAAGTATGATTTTCGTTCTTCCTTAGGTTTTGCGAATATGTTTAATTTCGCCGCAGCCATACCAAATAAAAATAATGGAGCCATTATAAATGGAAGTAAAAGAATTATGAAAAATGAAGATAATGGATCTTCATCATACATTGCTGTCATAGGATCTACCCCGTTATTACGATGATCTTTGATTTCTAAATAATTACCATTTTTATAAATGGGAGTAGTTTTTTCCACATAGCTTGCAGTTATATTTTTTTCCTTTTCAGCTTCTTCATATTTTCCGTATCCTGTTGCCGAAATTAATACTAGTAATACAATACCCCAAATAATTAGTGTTTTTGGTTTACGATTGATGAAGAAGAATAAAAAGAAACCAATACCCCCGTAAAAAGTGAGGATATCACCTTCCCAAATAAATGTACTGTGTAATAAACCTAAAGTTATAAGCATTAAAAAACGTCTTACTAAAAACCAACGAGACTTTCTACCTTTATCTCTTAAAGATTCGACTAATTTAATTAGTGAATAGCCAAACAAAAAAGTGAAGATAGGCATAAATGTACCTTCTACAAAGACTTGGATAAATTTATAAGAGCCGAAATTGAAATCGGATAAGTTATAAAATGATATTTGATCTTTCCCAAACATGCCATATTGAAAAATAAGCAAATTGGCAAGTAAAATACCAAATAAACTAAATCCTCTTAAGCTATCAACTAATTGGACGCGCTGTCGTTCCAAAAAAATTCCTCCTTAAATACTCTCTATTTGTTAGTATAAATAGAGAATCTTATGTTGAACTGAAAACAATCTTAAAATCACCTTAAATAGGAGAGTGCAATGAGAATGGATGCTAAAATATTAGTCGTAGATGATGAACAAGCCATAGCAGATATGGTAGACATAATTTTACGAAAGGAAGGTTTCTCACATGTAGACATTTGTGGAAGTGTAGAGGAAGCCACTAAAAAAGTTGAAAATGAAAAATACGATTTTTTCATTTTAGATATTATGCTACCAGATGGTACAGGGTTAGAGCTTGCGAAGAAGATTCGTAAAGAAAATAGCGCTCCTATCTTCTTTTTAACAGCGAAAGTATCAGATGCTGATATTTTAAGGGGCTTTATGTCTGGTGCAGATGATTATATTACAAAACCATTTAACCCATTAGAATTAGCTGCTCGTGTGAAAGTTCATAGTAAGCGGTACAGTGTATTAAGAAACGTAACGAATTTAGAAGATACATATGATTATGGGCGTTTTCAGCTTAATATTTCAGCTGCAGAGCTAATAATAGATGGAGAGAAGACAGTTTTATCTGGTAAGCTCTTTCATTTATTACAACTATTTTGTCAGCACCCTGGACAAGTTCTATCAAAGGAACAAATTTACGAGCAAGTATGGGATGATAATCATTTTATTGATGACAATACTATCATGGTCCATATTCGAAAACTGCGTGAAAAAATTGAAGTTGATCCAGGTCGCCCAGCTTATTTAACAACAGTAAGAGGTGTTGGCTATAAATTAGTAAGGGGGGAGTAAGTTATGCGTTTATCGAGCAAGATGACTTTTCGATTTATAAGCTATTTTGCAGTATTTTATATAGTATTACTTTTATCAGTCATGTCTTTAATCTTTTATGCAATATATGAAAATGACAAGGCAACGAGTTATGTAAACTTAATGACTATGGATAAAATGGATATTGAAATGGATATTGAAGAGAAGAATGGACATTATAAATTATCTCAGAAGTTAATCAATTCTGCAGAAAAAAGTGGGGGAGTTATCCATTTACTTGATGAGAATGGACAATTGCTTGCCAGTTCAGAAAAACAAGCCGTATCCTACACCATGAAGGAATTGGTGGAAATTGAGAAGAAAGAGCAGGGACATATTTGGCGAATTAAAAATGATCAATATCTTGTGTTTATACAGAATAATAAAGCCGAAAATTTACTTGAGGTTATCGTAGCGAAAGGTATTAGACATATTTCTAGTACAACGAAGCAACATCTATCGAAATCGGATGCGATAGTAGAACAATATAGCGCAAATGGTCATCGAGAGAAGGTTCTATTTGGTAAAGAAACAAAAGAACTTGAGCCAATAAAGATTTTGATGGGGAGTGGGAATTTAACAGAGACGAAAGAGCTAGTAGCTTCAGAAGTATTATCGAATGGCTCATTGCTTGTCGTCCGTATGAAAAACCCATATTATAATCCAAGTGAACCTATTTTTATGAATCGTTTGAGAATGGGATTGATTGCGATTGCGATTTTCCACGTTTATTTGTTAATCCTTATCGTAATTTTTTCAGCTTTTATAGGCAATCGTTTTGGAAGGCCTGTTTTGCATTTTTTAAAGCGAATTGAGAAATTAGCAGGACAAGACTTTAGCTTTGTAAGCGATCATAAGCTAAGACGAAAAGGTAACGGGCGTTTTAAGAGAAAATATCGTATTTTTGATGAAGTGGATCAATCACTGACACAACTTTCTACTACTTTAGCGGATAATGAATGCAAAATCCAACAGAGTGAAAAGTTACGCGAAGAATGGATTACTGGACTTTCTCATGATTTGAAAACACCGCTTAGCTCTATCTTTGGTTATTCTAAAATGCTGTCATCAACAGATTATGAATGGTCACAAGAAGATGTGCGGAAATTTGCTAATACGATGCAGGAAAAAGCGAAATATATGGATGCATTAATTGAAGATTTGACGTATACGTATCAACTAAAAAACAATGCAATTGTGATTTCTAGAGAAGACGTGAATTTGAAAGCTTTTTTATATGAGTATGTAAAAAATACAACTTTTAAGAATGTGAAAATAGAGCAAATGAATTGTGAAATACATATATTAGCTGATTCTATTTTACTGAAACGCATCCTAGATAATATTGTAGGAAACGCGGAAAAACATACTTCTGAAGGAACGTCAATTTATTTGCAATTGAGTAATTTAAATAGTAAGGTCCAATTGCAAATTCGTGATGAAGGACAAGGCATTCCTAAAGAAGAACTCGATAATTTATTTAATCGCTATTACCGAGGAACAAATACAACTTCAGAAGCTTCAGGAACAGGGCTTGGACTTGCAATTACGAAGCAGCTTGTAGAAGCAATGGACGGAGAAATTACTGTACAATCCAATTCATTGGGAACGGTAGTGAAAGTTGTATTTTCTAGGTTAGAAAGTAAGGGAGTATAGTGAAGTGAAGTGGTGATTTTTCCATTTAAGTTTGGTTTCTAGTTAATCCATCACCAACTAACATTATAAAAAAACACTCACTCGCATGTCTTTATCTGTTCAGTAGAAGTAAATTAATTAAAGATGTCTCCGAAAATATAATTATGAGTCAGCTCAATATACTTGGAGTGATAATGTCATTTAATCTAGTTATGACACTATTATATTGAAAAGTGACCTTATTAATTCACCGACGTATAGTGTTAAAAAAGCAGATAAATGGATTAACCGCTTTAAAATTTGAATATGATGATAGCTTAGTTGCTTTGGGATTAAAACTTGATTATTTCTAGAAAATATTGCTGGTTAGGGAATAGAGTCGAGGTTTTTGGTACTAGTGCATTCGAGCCCGATGATGTTTTGAAGTTGTAAATCTCGATTACTCGATTGAAAGACTGTAAATAGTTGAGGGCACTGAAAAGTCCATAAAATGAATTTTAGGCATGGCGGAAACGATTAATCGTTTCTGCCATGGCTTTTTCTACGACGCCGTTAATTTCCGTTCCGGCGGACGCGCTACTCGAGCAGTCTTTAGCGCTACTCGAGCAGTCTTTAGCGCTACTCGAGCAGTCTTTAGCGCTACTCGAGCAGTCTTTAGCGCTACTCGAGCAGTCTTTGGCGCTACTCGAGCTCTCTTTGGCGCTACTCGGGCTATCTTTAGCGCTACTCGAGCTCTCTTTGGCGCTACTCGGGTAGTCTTTAGCGCTACTCGAGCCCTTTGGCGCTACTCGAGCTCTCTTTGGCGCTACTCGAGCAGTCTTTAGCGCTACTCGAGTAGTCTTTTAATCGACTTATCCAAAATCATCCGAACAAACTAATTGTTTCACTCAATCCGAGTATGTGCCCTTGTTTGACTATGAACCGTATTGACCTACCACATGATGGTATTACCCAGTAAAAGTCTGTATTAATAGAGTACATTTAACTAGCTAATAGGCTAGTCTTTTTTTATGCAGAAGTTTAGTAACGTAAATTGAATTTGTAGGATAAGGACAAGCACTCGTACATAAACTATAGTATATTACAAAAGCTCGTACTCATTTTAGGTTTGTTAAAGTGGTATTTTACCTGTTCTTCTTACAATATAAATTTTATATAACCAATAAAACATATGTTAGATATTACAGGCGTATATGGCTTAGGTAAAATCGAATATAGCCAAAAATATGTAAGTAATTCAATATTTTATTAAAGAGGGAGGTTGTATCTATCCAAAGCAAGAATGAAAATAAGTTGAAAATTGAGTTCACAACTAGTGGAAAGAAAAACAGAAGGTCCGTGAAATTTTACATAACCGGCGCAGTTCTAGCTGGTATATTGCTATTCGGTTCAGCATCCATTTCGCCAACGATAAACAATGCTTTTGCTAAAACACCTTTCTTAAATTTAATATTTGAACCAACATTTTTAAATAATGATATCGTTAAAATGATTACAGAAAGATTAATAGATAAAAAATATCCATTTGAAAATATTTCGATAGCTGCACCTAAGAAAAAAATCTTTATTAATATAGCTGAATCTGAACAATATCCGTTAGATGTGGAAAAGGCAATAAAAAAAGAAGTTAGTTCACTTCTAAGGTCATTTGATCTAACGGATTATCAATTCGAAGTTGTTCAAGATCTTCAAAAAGTATCTGTGAATTCGATGATTTATAAAGAAAATAACTTGATTGCAAAACAACTTGAAAATAATGTAAAGAATGACTCGAGATTACAAGATTATAAGCTAATTTCTGTGTTCGTTAATAATAATAATGTTCAGAATATGATTATATTAGTTGCGTCAGATAAGGAAACAAGAACCGGTGTAATGGAACAAATAGTGAAAAGCATTGTAAAGGAAAATAATTTTGAGCCTTACGTGATTAAAACGTATGTAATAGATGCATCTGAAGAAGAGACAGCTCTAAAATGGCAAGCTATTTTAAATAAAATAAACACGGAATTTACTGGGAAAGAAGAATTGAAAATGAAAGATATACGATACTCTTTATTTGAACCACCATCATCTTTTTTGATAAATACGTCTATTAATTCTACAGATGCAACTGCAAAAGAAGATGCTCTAAAAATTAAGAAGTCTATCCGGTTGTTTATAACAACTCATGGAGAAGCTAGTGCTACAGATCAAGAAGCATTCAACATTATTATTTATGGCAGTGATAATAAGGAAATAAATCTATCCACTCAAAATTAAAATACCAGTCATTCGTATTATTTACGCTCACGTAAATAATACGAATGACTGGCGTCAATTTAATGCTTTCTATATAAATATATATAGGCTTGGAGGGTCACTTGGGATAAAAGTCAGTATAACTGACTAATTGGTAAATGTGAATATTTTGAATAATTAATTGTAGAAATTATTTACATTTGCTTCTTGTAGATGTTTTAAATCCATTTTTCAACAAATGAATCTGTTGCTTATACTGAAAACAGGTGACTTTTGTTTTCTCGTAATGATGCTACTGTAAAATAGTTAGATTTTTTACAAGCTGAAATAAGCATTTGCTCTACTCGATTTTCAAATGCCAAATTTTTATGTAACTCAAGCCAACGATACCAGTAGAGGTAACTATCCAAATAATACGTACCAAGGAAAAACTAAATGAAATGCCATTTAGTTCAGCAATGTGTTGTTCCTGTAAAAATACAGCTACAAGATTATCACTCTATAAAGGTCAATTTAATGGGGGGTATTGGTTCTGCGGTTCTTGTGATTTGGATTCCAAAGGGGCGAATCAAGGTTATTTAACGGGTATAAGTACATATGATTAATTTGTTAATGGGAAAAACAATCGATTAAGCCTAGCATGAGTGTACATAAGTATTATCGTATTACTCTCCGTCTAAGCGCATATATTAGAAAGGATGTTGAAATACGAATTTTAAACATGTGAAAAAAAAGGAGGAATAGATTTGAAAAAGATGGGTCTATTATTTTTAAGTATTAGTTTTATCTTTTTATTAGCAGCGTGTTTGGTAAATAATACTCGATACGAAGCAAAGGCTAGTGATTTTGAAACTCCAGGCTTTGAAAATAAGAATAATCATGGGATTTTAGTTTATGGCGATGATCTAATGATTATTAAACATGAACCTAAAGGAAAAACAAATTCCATTCTGGGACAGTTTGATATAATTAGATATAAGAATGTAAAAATTAAAACAAAAAAAGATACGTATCATATTACTGCCGACGATGGTATATCATTAAAGTTTAAAAAAATTGGGAACCGCACTATAGTTGATGAACATGGGGTGGAATATTACTGGGGGGCTGCAGCTGGGGGGGAGTGGAATAAAGAGAGTTAAATAAACAATCTTTTTTATAAAAAACAGTCTTTACAAATAAAAGAAAGCTATTGTTTTAACAATCTTTATTTAATGCACTGACCTAGAAATATGAGACAAATAAAAACACCTTTCGTTGAAAAAATGGGTATCCTACCTTTAAAAACCAACGTGGAGGTGTTTTTTCTATGGGGACAAGAGTCAGTTATCCAGTAGAAACGAAAATGAAGGCAATTGAGATGAGATTAGCTGGGATTCCTGTAAAACAAGTATTAGAAGAGTTGAATATTCGTAATCACAGTCAATTAAAAACATGGTTGAAATGGTATCGAAATGGCGAATTACATCGGCTTGAACAGCCAGTTGGTAAACAATATACCTTTGGTAAAGGACCTGAATATGAAAGTGAAACCGCAAAGTTACAAGCTGAAAATCGTTATTTGAAGCAACAGATTGAAGTATTAAAAAAGTACGCAGAGTTGGAGAGGAAGTGGTCTCAAGAGTCGTAGTTCAATTAGTGGAGGAGTTAAAAGGAAGCATGTCAATTGGTGAAATCTGTCTTCATTTAGGAGTTGCCCGCTCGTCTTACTATCGTTGGAAAGCAAAAGTTCATACGCAAACACCAAAGGAACTTCGAGACCAACAAATTGGTAAGTTGTGCAAGCTACACAAATTTAGATACGGTTATCGAAAAATCACAAAATCATTAACAGGTATTAGCTGAAGGTTCAGTCGAAGCTTTACAAGCTGAATTAGAACATTTACGTATGGAGAATGCGTATTTAAAAAAGTTGAATGCCTTAGTTCAAAACAAGGAAAAATCACCAAACAAGACAAAGCATAAGTAGTTTATGAATTAAGGCATAGATTTCCGGTCAAAGCGTTAGTGGAGCTAGCAGGTATCCCACGTAGTACATACTATGATTTAGTGAAGAAGATGAATCGACCTGACCCAGATGCCGAATTAAAATTAGAAATTCAATCCATTTATGATGAACACGAGGGGCGTTATGGTTATCGTCGTATTGGTGATGAATTAGCAAATCGTGGGAAGAAAGTAAATCATAAAAAAGTACAACGAATCATGAAAACATTAGGATTAAAATGCCTAGTCCGCATGAAAAAATATCGCTCGTATAAAGGAACGGTTGGCAAAATTGCGCCAAATATTTTAGACCGTCAATTTACAGCTGAAAAACCGAACGAGAAATGGGTAACGGATATTACAGAGTTCAAATTATTCGGCGAGAAGCTCTATTTATCTCCAGTATTAGATCTATTTAACGGTGAAATCATTACGTATACAATTGGCTCTAGACCAACCTATTCTCTTGTTTCTGAGATGTTAGAGAAGGCTTTTGAACGACTATCCAAGGAAGATTCGCTCTTGATGCATTCGGATCAAGGTTGGCACTACCAGATGAAACAGTATAGTCATGCATTAAAAGAACATGGCATTACACAAAGCATGTCTCGTAAAAGCAACTGTTACGACAACTCCGTCATGGAAAATTTCTTTGGAATCATGAAATCTGAATTCCTCTACTTAAAAGAATTTGAGAGTGTAGAACATTTTAAGATAGAATTAGAAAAATATATCGATTATTATAATCACAAACGAATTAAGGCGAAACTAAAAGGCCTGAGCCCGGTACAATACCGAGTTCAGACCTTGGCTGCCTAATGAAATAGCCGTGTCTAACTTTAGGGGTCACTTCATTCCTCACTCTTTTTTTGATTTAAGAAGGATAATTTCAATAATGATAGTAGTATTTTCCATATGAAACATTTTTTGTGATATTTTTAAAATTTAGAAGGTTTAAGTAGTAGAAATATAGAATTAGTACAAAGTCACTAGTGTTGCATAAATAAAGACAGAAAATTCCGTCTGTTAATACTTAGGGTTTAGAGCCAAAAAAGGAAACATTTCAATAAAGGTGGCCCATTCATTTGGTTTTTATTTACAATTATACGTGTGCGATAACGACAGTATGCGTTTTATGGAACGGCTTTGCCTTCGATTTTTCGAAGCCAGATGTAGGCTGGTTTCCATAAAGAAGCCCTTAAATATCGGCTGATTTGCAGGA
>NZ_JBNNTI010000074.1:0-9571 GCF_050278625.1 Viridibacillus sp. NPDC096237
ACACAGGCTGATGTACAACTTCAGGGTGAAAATAATGGCAATAGTAGACCATACGAGCAAATGTTAAAAGATATTGAACCAATAGTAATACAAGTTATCGAGCATAAAACTGAAACTCCATGGTAGAAATAAATTAACCAATCAGTAATAAAACGATGGTTCTCCCTTACCAGACAACAAAAGAACCTATTCTTTAGAAGAATAGGGTTCTTTCCTTTTCCTCTTACAATTTTATGATTTTCTTATTGAAGTAAAGTACCCGTTAGTTGAAGAACTTAGATTATACAACTGAGCCTCATAGCTGAAAGTCGATTAACCTTAATCTCTCATAGGTTCTGAAAAACCATCAAATTTGCTAACGGTGGTATATTAACTAGCCTTTTTCCCATAAAGTTATTAAATTTCAAGAGGCCAAATTATTCAACATCCCCCTCAATTATTACTTTAAATTTTCATTTATTTTCCATTTCCCTGAAATGGCAGATAACATTAACCATGGCTCTATTACCATATTGATTAAAATATGAGCTATAATTGGTGCAAAGGTGCTCCTTCCAGTATAAATATAGAGCATAGCAAGAAGACAACCTAAGATCGTAGTTGAAAGAATTGCTGGAAGTGCAATTTTTATCTCTCCTCGCAATAATACCCATGCACCATGAGCAATTCCAAACGCAATTCCTGAGATTAACACTTGTGAAAGATTTGATAATCCAATAGATAATACATAATCCATGAGCAAATGTCTAAATACAACTTCTTCTACTATTCCACTTACAATAGCAGCCCATATACCAATTAATTTAAGCCAAGAAAATGTTAATAAATTTCTTTTTATATAAGGTATTGCAATCATTGTATAGGAAATATACCCTATAACAATTAATAAAGTGAAAAACCACATTGGTAAATTAAGTAACATTTCCGATGAATATCCCAATCCATTCTCAATAAACCTCTTAGGATTATTTATATACCAATAAATAACACTTACTGTAAGCATGCTTGATATGCTTACTAATATCCATCCCGTCTTTATTCGCTCTTTTAGCGTTGTTATCTCGTTCATACTAGCTGCCTCCTTGAGTTATATTTTTAAATTACTTTTGTTAAAACCAAATATAACGACATAAAAATTTAGCAACAATACTTTACGAGTAACATGTCTTTATTGTTAGGTGAAATGCATTTTATTACATATAACCTGCATTATTCGAATTGTAATTTATGCTATATTTTTAGGGAGAGGTGATAAAGATGAAGATAGAAATAAAAATTGATACACAAATCGATGAACCCTATATAACAATCTGCGTGTCCAAATTAACACCAACTATTCAGGCTGTAATCTCACTCTTACAACAAGAAAATGAACAAATTTTAACAGGGACTGCAAACAATAAAGTACATATTATCGAACCTAATTCTGTAATTGTTATTAGAACGGAAGGAAAAGAATTAGTACTATATAGCGACGATGGTAATCGTGTTATTATGAGTAAACCTTTATATGAGTTAGAACAGCAGCTAGGTGATGATTTTATCCGGATTTCTAAATCTGCAATAATTAATCCTAGAAAAATCAGAAATATTGAAGCTTCCTTTAATGGAACAATGGAAATGGAGCTTAATTTAGGAATAAAAGAAGTGATTTCTCGTAATTATAAAAAAACATTTAAAGAACGTTTGGGGGTATAGTTACATGAACATTTTCAAAAGTTTAGGATTCGGAATAAGCATGGGATGTACAGTTTTTGTTACTGTTAATCTTATAGGATATTGGATTAAAGGGGATTTGTTTTTAGATGCTGTTATGGCTAGTTTTCCCCAACAAGTATTAGGATCAATTATTGTTGGAATTGCTTGTATACTCCCTTCATATATCTATAGAATAGAACGTTTAACATTCTTACAACAAAGTGCTTGTCATTTTTTTATATCTATAGGTACCTTTATAGTTGTTGCCTTTTCTTTAAAATGGATTCCAACATTTTCGATAAAACTAACGATCCTATTGTTGCTATTTAATGTATTAATTTTTGCACTAGTTTGGCTGTTATTTTATTTTTATAGTCAATCGGAAGTGAAAAAAATGAAGCAGAAAATCATTGTGCATACAGACAGTAGTAATAATCAATAGTATTCTTTGATAGAAATTAAATATTTAAAGAGGCTAGTCAACAAAATAAGCCTCTTTTGTATTTAAACCCTCATTTACAATTATAAACAACTATCACTGTATAAACCGAAGATTGTTCAACTAAACTCCCTCTACAAACATTGAAGTATCAACGGTTTTCATCACTTCGTGATGTAAGAAAAATATTTTTTCATCTCTGCCCCGTTAGCCATCCATGCAGTACAAAATAATCCTGCACCACAGAGAATGAAAATGGTTAGTGGAGTCAATACTAATAGTCTACCGAAAACAATAGTCTTATTAATGTCCGCTCTCCTCTTTTTTTAACGATTATCTTCTTAAGTATTGTCATTTTTCTTTTCTTGAAGAAATTAATTTTCATGGTAGTTGAAGAAGAAATATATCTATATTCTTTAATTTTTTTCATAAAACGGGATAGATGTATGAATATTGTCAAAAAAGATGCTATTAGGTTAGCATCTTCTTCATTGGATATTAATAAGATACAGGATAAGCATCTACGAGACAGTTTACCAATAACTTTTCACTTTGCCTTACTATTGTTAAGGTAACAGTGTCATTGACAGTTTTTTCATTCAATGTTCTTTCAAATGATTTATATCCTACAATTTCTTCTTTATCGATCCCCACTATAATATCTTCAGGTTTAATTCCAGCAGTTGCAGCTACCGAACCTTCCTTCACTTGTAAAACTCTTGTACCTCTATTTTCCTCGTTTGTTGTGTGTGTAATACCAATCCACGCTTTCCAAAACTTTGGACGATTATCAGTGCCAGTTTCATAGACACTCTTTAGATTTCCTAAGAATTGACTTGTACCAAACAACATATTTTCCTTTGTTGATTGATTCATTTCACCAATAAAGGAAGCCTGATATTCAATACTGACATGAATTCCATTTTCAACTTTTTCTAATGAAGTAATGGTAGTAAAATCTCCATCAAGGCTCTGAAGTACAAAGCGTTTCATTGTATCTATTTCTGTAAAAACACCCTCAGATGTTGCCCCCCAGCCATGATTCATATATCCTTTTCCACCAATACGAAATTCTATTTCAGCATTTTTTGTATACCAACGATTTAGATGCTCAGGCTTAGTCAATGCATTCCAAACTTGCTTTAAAGGCGCATTAACAACAATTTCTCTCTTTATAGAATCCTTAATCTTGTTCATCTCGAAATTCTCCTTTTTCCACATAATTTTTTAAACTTACGAGCTGGTCATCAAGTAGTTCTCCGATGTATTGATGCATTTCATGGTAGGCAATTTGGAGGACCTCGGGATTTAATGAATAGATACGATACTTCCCATCCCAGCTCTCTGAAATAATTTTTTCCTCCAATAAAATATTCAAATGCTTCTTTATTGCGGGTTGAGAGATATCAAATGCTTCGACTATCTCCTTTTGGATTTTGTTTCCTTGTTTAAGCATACTTAATATACGTCGCCGCGTTGAATCACCTAATGCTCGATAAACATCTGGCATTATCATCCCCTCACTTTTCACATATAACTATTCGGTTATGTGAAATATAACCATAAGCGAAAATAATGTCAATACTTTCCATGAAAATAAAAATGATTATCCTTATTCAACTAAACTGCTGCGTTAGTTGAATAACTCCAACAAAAAAACGTTAATAGAATAAAGAACTATTCCTTTATTGCACATTATGTTCGTACTGCATCAATCCCCAAAAGCTAATTTCCTACTTATTAAAAGTTATGTTATGGTTAAAGTATTACTGTCAAAGGAAGTACATTATATGGATAAAAAACAAAAAATTCTTCTCATCACAATTGTAATAATTGCTTTTCCAGTAGCCTTTTTGGCGCCTGAAAGTAGATACGTTTTTCTATTAGGTCCTCCATATCTCCTTATTTTTTTTCTTTTTGAAATTTATGATTGGTTCAAAGAAAAACGAAAAAATATTTACTGATCTATTCTTGGTTTTAGTCAAGGTTATTTGTAAAAACAGATATAGAACCTCTCCCACTCTTGTTCAACTAAACTGCCTCGTTAGTTCGATAAGAAAAAAAGAGCTGCCTAAGCAACTCAATGATCTTTAATTAACGCCCCTTGTTAGTTTAAGTGAAATGCTTCACATTATTTTTTCATGGATATACACTTCAAACTTTTATCGTCTCTGCGGAATCGTCACTTCTTCCCACGAATAATCGGGTATAGTTGCAATCCATAACGTATCTCCCATGATATCCACATCCCAAACGATGGAATCCCCCGCATCAAACACTTTTTCAGAATTTCTTTCATCTTTCGTGTTGATGGAATAAATAGCTTCACCTCTATGTGTGTATCCGAATAAATTCTCTCCTTTTTTAATAAGTTTAACTACCATTTCATCAACTTGAATTTTCCTCCAATTTCCCTCTTGAAGATTTCGGGTCCAAATTCCACTTTGTGTGGTAATAAATAGCCTATTATTAATCACTTTCACATCTAGAGGTTCATCATTACTATTTGGCATAGTTATTTTGTCCCATTCATCATTTGTCTTTTGCAAAATCTCCCTTTCTTTTGTTAATACTACTAAATCACCATTAGCCGATATTTGAACCATATAAAATGGTTTAGGAACAATAACTTGTTCCCAACTCTCCCCTTGATTGGTCGTGTAGTAAATATTTCCATTTGATATCACAGCTATATGGTTGTTGATTGAATAATCGACCTTCTCAATCGTATGGTCCAATGAAAGAATTTTCATTCCTTTACTTTTTGATGTAATACCTGCCCATAATTCTTTTTCCATAGCTACAAATAATTGTTCATTCATATCAAACCACGCGTGTGTTACATAATTATTAGCTTGGAGTTCTGTCCATGTTTTTCCATTGTTATGGCTCCATTCAATAAAAGGTTGCTTAGTTGTACTAAATTGTGTTGGCTTTTTATCTCCCCATACCACTAAATTGTTGTTTCCAGCGACACCCCCCGTAATCGCCATCCCTTTTTTGTTAGGTTATCGGTGCCAATACCTTTGAATATTAACCCTCCACCGTATGGTAATTTATGAATGGCACTGACCACATCTCCGTTTTGGGCATTGAATGAAATTCGAGTAAAACGGTTATCTCCATCATTTCCAAACACTGTTAGAATGGGTTTGCCATCGATACTATCAAGTGTAAAATGATATCCTGTTGCCCAATCTTTTCCTTGTTTCAGTCCGTATTTATCCTTCGCTAGTTGAAGAGCATCAGAGCTATCCAACTTAATCTCATCTTAGGGTATTGTTGGTTCCTGAGATTGTTTACTCGGTCTAAACAAGGTAATTTTCTTTTCTGAGATACCAATTAGTACATAATCATCTGTACCTGAAACACAAAGTTCATAAACCAATAAAATCGTTATGATATAATTCTCCACTCATGTTTTAAGTACGCTTTTTTATAATTTGATCATAAAAATTATCTTTATAGGGGTCCCATCACATACCCATCAAGCTAAGCATTTGAAATAATCCCAAAACAAATTTTTTCTTTCTATATTTATAAGAATTAAGTTTATTTTCTCGTTTTAGGGAACAACCAATTTTTAAGTTGATGGCAATGTGACCTTACCCAAAAACGCGAAAACAACAACCCCTTTTTGTGGTATAATAGTTATGAATTGACAAATTATTATATATGTTCTACTTTAACGGGTTGGGTATGACAATTCCCTTACTGACGGCTGACGAAAACTATTTTTTGGGGAGGGATGTTCTTATGAAAAAGATAATTGGATTAAGTTTTATTCTATTTGCTGGAATCATATTATCCGGATGTTCAGATATAATAGAAGATTCTTTAGATTCAAGTGATAGAGCCGCTATTGAAATTGCTACTAAACAAGAAACTGGAAACGGAAGTATTGAATTATTAACACCAACGATTACAACAAAAGATAATCAATTAGAATTTATGACTGAGGGAATTGATGAAAATAAAGTGACCTTTATTTTTGTTGCCAATAAAAAAGTATTTGAACAAAAAATAAAAAATGATGAATCCTACAAACTTAACATTAAGGGTATCAAAGATGCTCATAGGACGGACTACAAGCCAAAAGTTCAACTCATGCAAACTAAAGATGATACTGAAGATGGCGACATAGTAACCTTTAAACAAGTTAGATATACAGTTAAAAAAGATTAGCTTTATAGTTATTTAATCCCCATTCTAATGAAAAATTATTGAAACATATTTCTCCATTAGGATGGGAACACATTAATGATCCTACTCTTTATTGTAATAAAGCCCTCGTTAGTTGAAGATGAAACCTATTTTTCATTTATTAATCCCTCTCTTTTGGCGTTCAGTTCCTGGATAATACTCCACTTCACAGTAGTAGTTACCATCTTCTACTCTTTGATAATCCTTAAGAAACATTATGCTATTTTTCCCAAAATCAGCTTCCATATGTCCTCCTTTTGTAATATCGAATATGTGAATTTCACAATTCTCTTTATATTGTTTCGCCTTATCAGCTAAAACGTAATGTAGATCGAACAAAAAATAAACAAACAAGGACCCCTCCGTTTTTCTTTTTCAATTTATAAAATGCCAAAAATCACACACAAAAGAAACACCTCCTTTTTGATTAATCTTTTTCAAAATAGAGGTTTCTTTTGATGAATTCAGATAGACTTTGTTTTTATATTTATTTTAATTTCCTTTCTTTTCAAATAAAAAAAGTTGCATGACATTTCACGTATGTATATAATGTGTACATAGTATATATACATTATATATAGGTGTGGGTTATTATGTGTAAATCGTTCTTAAATGACAATTAATGAAGAAGTAACAACCAACACTCTAAGAGAGGAGACGTGTTTAAATGACAGGCCCAGAAAAAACTTATAATATTAATCTAGCAAAGCGCTGGATGATCACCATTGGTATATTTTTAATTGTTCAATTGATCTTTATCGCCGTTGATGGCACTGCCCTGGAACCAAACATGAACGATAGTGGTAACTTAATTGCCAGGCAATTAAGAGGGATTTTGGACTCGAAGCTCTTTACTGAATGGATTACCCCTTATTCCTTTCCATTTTTTAATATGTTCATGACAATTCACGTTATTGCTATACTTATTCCAGCAGTACATGACATTATTTCAAGTATGTTTTCAAAAAAATAAAGAAGAGGGTTTAGCATGCAAATTATTATTTCCAACAGTTCAAAGGAGCCGATTTATGAACAAATTACGAATCAAATTAAGTCGTCTATTTTAGCAGGTGAACTACAGGAGGGGTCAGCAATACCTTCTATGCGTAACCTCGCAAAGGATTTACAAATTAGTGTTATAACGACGAAACGTGCCTATGAGGAATTGGAGAAGGCGGGCTTTATCTATTCCATTGTCGGGAAAGGTTCTTTTGTCGCAGAGCAAAATTTAGAGGTTATAAGAGAGAAGAAGCTAAAGGTCATTGAGGAGCAGCTGAGTGCGGTCATAACAAATAGTAGAGAAATTGGCCTTTCACTTGATGAGTTGAAGCAATTATTGAAGATTTTATATGAGGAGTGAAATGAATGGAAAATGTGGTTGAATTAAAAAATGTAACGAAGAAATTTAAAGGATTTTCCGTTAAAAACATTAATTTACAAGTGAAGCAAGGCTTTGTAACTGGATTCATTGGAGCAAATGGAGCTGGTAAGTCGACAACGATAAAGATGATGATGAATCTATTAAAGCCGGATGCCGGAGAAGTTAAGCTTTTCGGGTTGGACTACAAGACGCATGAGAAGGCGATCAAAGAAAGAATTGGATTTGTCTACGATGGCAATATTTTTTTTGAAGGACTGAACTTAAAAGATATAAAACGTATAGTTGCACCAGCTTACAAACAATGGGATGATACTTTATTTTATCAATATGTTGAACAATTCAAATTACCGCTTAATAAAGCGATCAAAACTTTCTCAAAAGGGATGCAAATGAAAGCTTCATTGGCGATAGCACTATCACATCATGCAGAGCTGATTATCATGGACGAACCAACAGCAGGCTTAGACCCCATTTTTAGACGAGAGCTATTGGATCTTTTACAGGAATTAATGATTGAAGCTAATCGTACCATTTTCTTCTCTACGCATATTACAACAGATTTAGATCGTATCGCAGATTATATAGCTTTTATGCAGAATGGGGAATTAGTATTTAATCAGTCCATTCACGACTTAGCTGAAAACTATGCGCTCGTTAAAGGAGGTATGGATCTTCTGGATAGAGACACGGAAAAGGACTTTGTTCATATTCATCGTTCATCAACGGGATTTGAAGCATTAACGGATAATATTAAAGAAGTAAAAAATACATTCGGAGACACAGTTGTCATTGAACGTCCCTCTCTGGAAGATATCATGTATTACTTGAAAGGCGGTATACACCATGTTTAATTTAATCAGGCGTGATGTCATACTACAGAAAAGGCACCTATTATTATTTATTCCTTTTATCTTATTCTTTATCATTATGGACAAACATCCAGCTTTGACTTTTCTCATTGCTAGTATTTTTGTTCCCTTTAATACTTATGCTTACGATGAAAAAGTAGAGACAAACATATTATTAAATTCCTTACCTTATACACGTACGGAAATTATCGCATCACGCTATCTTGGTGCTATTGTTTATATGGTTTTAGCAATTGGGGTGACAAGTCTAGCATTATTTACTTTTAATAAACCGTTTACGATGATTGATATTGCGATTGGTAGTAGCTTATTCTTATTATTTGCCGCGTTAACCTTTCCATTATTTTATATATTAAAACCAGGCTATATTTCAACGGTTGTAATAATTAGCTTTCTCCTTTTAGCAGCTATAGGACCGGCTATTGTATTGTTTTTAGCTGAACATTTAACAGCAATAACTGATTTTATTGTTAATTTATCCATCCCGGTTTTATACACAGGAGGGACACTGGTTATTATGTTAGTCTATTTTATTTCTTGGGGGACTACCACTGTTATATACCAACGAAAGGAGTTCTAAGTAGGTTCAATTAATTTAACCTTAAAATATTGGCTTGTGGAATATATTTTTAATCAAATTTTATTAAAAGCTACAAATTGTTGAATGATAAAAAAGTCGGAAACTGACGTTTTTCTGTCATTTGATTAAACAATTTTATCCTATAAGGCTTGGTCCGATTTATTGGATCAGTCTTTTTTGTTCTAACATCAATGGCAACAAGGTGCATGTAGTACCCATTTATTATCGTAACTAATTTCCCCTTTATTTTATCATTATCTTATTGAAATAAAGCCCTCGTTAGCTTCTATCTAAAAGTAGGCATATATTGAATAGTCTACACTTAGTTGGACAGTAAAATTAAGGGCAAGTAGAATAATAGATAACAAGAAGGAGAATCTACTATGTCCAGTAAAAGAAGA
>NZ_JBNNTI010000075.1:0-9565 GCF_050278625.1 Viridibacillus sp. NPDC096237
ATAAAAAAGATGCATTAATCATTGCTCGCTTATTGAAAGATGGACGTTTCAGTTATCCACGTTTACTGAAAAACGTTGAAGCTGAACTCCGTATCAGCTCTACCCTACATGTTAATCCAGTCGCTAAAGATAGATATATGATATTTAATTACATAACCAAGGAATTCGAGGGTGAACTCTTGGAAGATGCTCCAGAAGGGAAAGCAGTTTGGGGAGATATAGAGAAAGCATATAAACTTCCTATGCAGACATCAATACGGAGAAGATTTCCTTTGTTTTTTAAAGATGGAACATTTGAAATTCAATTGAATGGAACCACGAAGAAAATAAAGAAAGGAAAGTTACTATACGTAACACATATCTTCTTATTCAACTAACGGGGTGCTTTAATTGAAGATTACGGGGCTGTTCAGACAGCTCTTATTTTAACTAAAGCAGCATGTTACCAAACTAACTCATAATTTTTACGAACTGGACAAACTACCTTAATTAATAAAATAAGGTGGTTATTAAAATATGAAAAATAAATCAATTACCTATATTTTTACATTTATTTTAATATTAGCGATATTCGCTTCGGGGATGCTGTTATCGAACAAAAGTACGGCTGAAACAGAGGAAGTCCGTTCTGAAGAAAAGCATTCTGATTCTTATGATGTTTTATTAGCACTATTAGACCCGTATGTAAGTAAAGAGATTAACAAGAAATATCCAAATCGAAGTCATGCACTTTGGAATGCGAAAATATTAGAAATAAAACGATTATCGGGTGGATATTCCCAATATGACTTTATTGTGAAAGTAAAATATGATACTTATACAGGTCCTTTTAATCCACCAGAGGGTCCAGTTACGATAACCTTTAATGTAAATACATCGGAGGTTTCAGTAACTGAATTTCGAGAGTAATTTTAAACCACCTTTTATCTTCTTTAACTAACGGAGGCTTTAGCAAAGATTACTGAGCTGCATAGATGGCTCTTTTTTATTGTGGAAATAATAATGTAAAGCTTATAATTTAATGGGGTGATTAAAAGTGACTATACAACATAAAAAGATAATCGATTTCTATGATAGTCGTAGACTGTTCTATAAATATCAACGTAAAAATACACCAAGCGTAATCTTTATTGCAGGGTTAGGCGATAGCCATGAAACATGGAAAAAAGTCCAAGACAGAATATCTGATGAAACGTCAACCTTGTCCTATGACAGGGCGGGTATTGGCAGGAGTCAAGACGTAGCAGTCCCGCGAACTTGCTGTGATCTTGTCGAGGAGCTCTCCAAATTGTTGCAAGCGCTTAACGTGGAGAAGCCCTATATATTGGTAGGACATTCCTTTGGTGGGTTGGTCGCCAGATTGTATACCAGTCTTTATCCGCTGGATATCTGTGGTTTGGTTTTGGTTGATGCTGCACCGGAATATAAAGAACTTGCCTATGAAAAGGCTCTACCAGAAAATCTCCTTGCAGGAAATAGGGAATATTTCGAGAATCCTATGTTGAATAGTGAGAAGATTGATAAAATACAGAGTTATAAGCAAATTGTTGATCATTCAAGACAAAGTGACATCCCTCTCTCAATTATTACAAGAGGTTTACCCGATAATGGTGAAGATGGATGGCCCTCTCAAGAAATATTAGAAATTGAACAAAGTCTACAAGCAGAATTCCAATGGCTGTCAACGTCAAGTAAGTTCCGGATTGCTAGTCGTAGTGGACATTATATACATCATGATGAGCCTGATATTGTGATAGAAGAGATTTTATTAATGTTAAAGGGGATGGGAAAGTGAGCGATATAAGGTTGAAATTTATGGAGGATTTGAAAAGAATTGAGGAGGAATAATACCAACTTCGTTAAGGTGAGCAGATGAGGAATTTGTAACTTTAATGTTGCAATATATCGGTGATTCTGAGCCTGAATTAAGTGGTGGCTATGTTTTGCAGATTAGTTGAAAAAGTGGAAGGTTATTTTAAACAGGTATACCAAAGTTGAATTTTAAATTTCATCACTATATTGAATGAATATCTGAAAGATATTGTTCAGGAAGGGTGAATAAATCTGAAAAGAAAAGAGGAGAGGAGAGGAGTAATTCCTGCGCTAAAGGTTTATCACTCCTAACTAATAGAGAATCTATTCTTTTGAAGTTTTGAAATGAAGAAAATCATACCGAGTACTTTATCTCTAGACAATTGGACTTAACAATTTAAATATAATAGAAGCATTTACGTTTATTTGTGTCCCTCCTGCCAAAGTCTGCAGAGTAACTGCTGCAGCAGAAGAATGATTTCTAAGTGTAAGACTACTGCCGGATGCTAAAGAAATTATTGCCTGACCAGTGTTTTGTTGAGTGCCAGCCCCTGAACCATAGGTTGTTCCCGTAACCGGTGCGCCATTTAAAAATAGTGTGAATTGGTTAGGCTCAACACCTGATACGACGAAATTAATCTCGTAGATTCCCGGTGTGGTAACAATAATTTGAGAGGTTCCTGGAACATGGGTAATTCCAGGTGTAACTATGCCTGTTGAATCAAAAATAATATCAGCATCTATAGCTACAACCTCAGCACCTAGATTATATATATATCCGTATTCAGATAAACCACTACATGTTGTTGTTATTGGTATAGGAGACACGCCAGTAATTCCACAGAGTTCAACGGCTCTGAAAGGGCCTATTTGTCTTCCACATAAGCAGGATTGTTTCTTACAGTTCTTACAGTTATCCATTTTTCCACCTCCATTTGTAATATATTATTCATTCAAAAAATGGAGTGGGCAATTGGCTAACAATCTTACTATTAATTAAATCGTTCATTTTTGATGTTATATTTTTAAAGATATTGGGTTACATGATTAAACATTTAAATAAATGTTAAGTTACTGAACACTTTGAGGAAAACTTGAGCATTAATAATCATTATTTACTTCTTAGTGGAAGTTGTAAAACATAGTAAGTATGTTCAACTAAACGAGGAAAATTCTACTGATTTATTTGAAATATTAACAGGCGGAAAGCTTTCAGATTTGTGATTGGAAAATAGGGATCACTATATCATTTCGGGAAAATTGTACGTTTAGACATATTTTTGACATATCCTAATTATCTCACTATTCAATATGCATCTTGTTTTGTTAAATATATTAAACCACCTCCCGATAGTGGAGAGATGGTTCATTTTTATTTATTCACAATTCTGTTATAGGAATTAATGGTTAACACGTAGTAAACAAGATAGATCACACCATACGTTATCATAGCATAAATAAATGAAAAGATATCTTGCTGTATGTCCATGCTATATTGTAAGGCTAATGACATTGTTAACATGCCTGCATTTAGTATCCCAATAATTAAGGGAAGGAGAAATACAAATAATGTTTGTTTTGCTATCGTAGTTCGTACTTCTTTTCTATTTACACCAATTTTCCGTAAAATTTCATAACGATTTTTATCTGAATGTGCTTCTGTTAGCTGTTTGAAGTAAATAACACTTCCTGTTGCCACTAGTAAAACTAACGCTAAAGAGCTAACTATAAAGATTTTCATTCCTGTAAGTGCCTTTATTTTTTTATATTCTTGGTAGAACGTACGCATCTGAGTATCTTCTCCAGCTAATTTCATTAATATATCAGATGTTTCTTCGGTTGTTTTTTCATCCTCTACTTTATAAGCTTTATATATGATTGGATTGACTTGTTTTGCAACACTGTCAAACATCGCGTCATCAACGACAATATATAGAGGTTCGGGACCGGATGTTAGTCCTATAAATTTTTTTTCTAACTTATTAAGCTTTAAAGAATGATTACCTCCAGGTAATGGAATGTTTACTTGGTGATTCATGAAAACAGAGGCTGGTTGATTAATGTATTGTTTAAATGCTATAGCCTGCTCTCCAGATAGGTTTGGTATATCCTCTAATTTTAGAACTTTGTTCATTTTATGAAACCCTTTTTCTGAGATCAAGTTAACGGAAAGGTCATCTTTATCTTGGAATGGTGCTGAAGTATTCCCTTTCACTTGAATAATCGGGATATCTAATTGCGCTGTAATAGGATGAGCTTTGTCTTTTGAAATCACACGTTTCATTTGATTGTCGTACGCTTCGTCTTTTGAAAGATGAATATAGCTAAAAGGAGCTGTTTTATGAGCATCTTTTTCAGTAATCGAGTATTCAGAGAAACTTGCCTGAAGATATGGCAGTGCGGCTGTAATTAGCAATGCGATAACTGTAAGCATAAGTGCATTTCCTTTTACGCGGTACAACAAGTGAGATGTTCCAATGATGTTAATTCCTTTATAGTAGTTCTGTTTATTCTTTTGTGCACGCTTTAGCAAATACACAGTTAAAGAACGAAATAATAAATACGTTCCAATAGCAGCAAGAGGCATAGAAAGCATGACTGCTCCGTTAAACATCAGCCAATAACTACTTACGAGTAAAATGATCGAAACTGCGGCTGAAACGATAGATGCTTTCGGTACTTTCTCCCCTTTTTTATCTGCTTGGAATAATTCAATTAATTTAAAGCGATAAATTAAAAAATAAGATTGAAGAGATGTGAAAATTGTAATGACCGTAAATGTAATAGTGGTAGTCATAATTGCTTCCATAGGAATACTAAAACTTACATCGACCGGAGCCCCTACGAGCTTAAGGAGCAACATGATAAACAATCTGGAAAATATGATGCCTAATACGAGCCCGCACATTAAAGTGATAGCTCCGATAATTACATTTTCAAAAAACAGCATTCTTGCGATAATTTTTTTTCTCACGCCGAGCAGAGAGTACAGACCTACTTCTTTTTTACGTTTTTTCGTGAAGAATGCATTAGAATATCCAATGAAAACTGCTACAAATCCTATTAAAACGAAAGAGGTTTGTGACATTGTATCTTCCATATTATTAACGGCGTTTTTAATCTCTGGTGTATACAATAGTGAGTTGAAAGTGTAACAAATTACAACGCTCACCACCATGGAGAAAAAGTAGAGAAGGTAGTTATTTAAATTTCCTTTAATATTTTTTTTCGCTAAACTAAATAACGTCACTTGTACCACCTCCAAGAATGGACAATACATCTAATATCTTCTTGAAAAATTCTTTGCGGGAAGAATTGCCCTTTACGAGTTCGGTGAACAGAGTGCCATCTTTAATAAAGAGCACACGTTTACAATAGCTAGCTGCAAATGCATCATGCGTTACCATGAGGATGGTTGCTTTATCTTCTTGGCTTAAATTTTGCAAGCTCTCCAATAAGTCTGCTGCCGATTTTGAATCGAGTGCGCCAGTCGGCTCGTCTGCTAATATTAAGCTTGGTTTAGATACCATCGCGCGTGAAGCAGCTGTGCGCTGTTTCTGCCCACCTGAAATTTGATACGGGTATTTATCTAAAATGGAACGAATACCAAAACGCTCTGAAATCTCGTTGACTCTGTTTTCTATTTCTTGTACATTCATTTTTGCGAGTGCAAGTGGCAGCAAAATATTATCTTTGACTGTTAACGTATCTAATAAATTGTAATCTTGAAAAATGAAACCGAGTTTATCCCGCCTGAATGCGGATAATTGTTCTTCTTTCATGTTTAGTATGCTTGTCCCATCAATCAAAATCTCACCGGACGTCGGCTGATCTATGGTTGCCAAAATATTTAAAAGTGTGGACTTTCCGGCACCTGAAGGTCCCATAATTCCAACAAACTCACCTTCGTGAACAGCTAGATCAATATTATGTAATGCAGTAAATGTATTTCCTTTTGCTCCATACATTTTTTTGATTTGTTTTGCGTTTACTATTGATTTCATATATATAATTCCTCCATTAAAGAATTTATTTTTTTCTTACAGTTTTTATTCTATATGATGTAACCCTTCGATAACCTTACAGTTGTTTAGGTTAACCTTACAATTTTCTCACCTTACAATAATGTCCCTTCTTTCTTTAGTTTTTCCACTATAATGTGATATAGACGATTTTGTTATCGTAATTTCGTGCAACAGTATAAGCATGTAACATATAACACAAATTATCTTTAATGTAAGTTTTGGAGGAAAAACCATGAAAATTATGATTGTAGAAGACGAAAAAACGATTAGAGATATGGTGGGAGAGACAATAGAAAAATGGGGATTTGCTATAATAAAAGTAGAAGATTTTGACCAAGTATTATCGGTATTTTTAAAAGAGAGTCCTCATCTTGTGTTAATGGATATCAATTTGCCGTCATTTGATGGATTTTACTGGTGTAATAAAATTAGGGAAACTTCAAAAGCACCTATTATCTTTCTTTCATCCCGTAATACACCGATGGATATGGTGATGGCGATGAATATGGGCGGAGATGATTTCATTAACAAACCGTTCGACACAGATGTTTTAATGGCAAAAATTAATGCGCTTCTTCGTAGGACGTATACGTATATAGAAGATATAGAGTTAAATGTGATAGAGCATGAGGGAGTTGTACTCGACCTTAAAAACTACAATGTCTTTTATGCGAATGAAAAGATTGCACTAACGAAAAATGAATTTATTATTTTGAACCTTCTCATGCAAAATAAAGGGGCAGTCGTAAGTAGGACAAAAATAATACGTAGCCTTTGGGCTGATGAAAGATTTGTGGACGAAAACACTTTAACGGTTAATATTGCACGTATACGCAAAAAAATTACTGAACTCGGTAAGGAAGAATTCATTACCACTAAGAAAGGATATGGGTATATTATTTTATGAGTTTTTTTCAATATACAAAAGATAAACATTTCTTTTTCACACTGTACTTCATGTTGATGCTGTTTGTTTCATTAATTATGGTTGTAAACGATAGCCAGAATCTTGTTATTCAAAACTTGCTTTATACTCATGTTATTGGCCTCCTATTTGTAAGTCTGTATATTACTATCGGATATTATTACCGGAGGTCTTTTTATGTGGAAATAAATAATCTAATAGAAAATCAGCAGAAAGATTTCCCTGTAGAAATGCTTAAACCACAAAATTATGAGCAAGCTCTATATGCCAAGATGATAAAAAGAATGAATGACAATTATTCTAAACAGCTTCAACAGTTGATTGAAGAGAAAGTGGATCATCAAGATTTTATTATGTCATGGATTCATGAAGTAAAGCTCCCGATTACTGCAAGTAGTCTACTTATTGAGAACAGTAAGGGAAAAACAGTAGACTTTCTTGTAGATAAGTTTGAGGATGAACTGAACAAAATTGATAACTATGTAGAACAGGCTCTTTACTATTCGCGAATCGATTCATTTTCTAAAGATTATTTAATTACAGACGTACAATTAAATCAAATCATTAAACAAAGTGTAAAAAAATATGCCAAACTTTTTATTACGAAAAGGATTCGCTTTCATATAGAAGAAGCACAGCAGTTCGTCCAAAGCGATAGTAAATGGCTTACCTTCATCATCGATCAAATTACAGCAAATGCTTTAAAGTATGTAAATGAAGAGGGCGAAATTTCTTTTTGGTTTGAAGAAGACAGTAGAGAAAAACGATTGCTGATTCAAGATACAGGCATTGGAATTAAGGATGAAGATGTAAGCCGTGTATTTGAGAGAGGATTTACAGGTTCTACCGGAAGAATCCATACAAAATCTACTGGCATGGGATTATATCTTACAAAACAAATGGTTTTGAAATTGGGGCATGATATTTCTATTCAATCACAAGAAGGGAAATATACAAGGATTATCATCCATTTCCCTAAAATAAGAAATCACCATCAATTCCTGTGAAGAGTAGATTAGTTCTTCAGAAGAGGCCCCACATATCATTGATGGGCTACTATATCATGAATTAGACTTGAAAATTAAAGAACATTATACTAAAGCAGCAGGCTTTGTAGATCATGTTTTTGTCATCTGTCATCTGTTGGGGTTTCGATCTGCCCCTAGAATTAAAACGTTTAGTAAAAATAAAATTCACACTTTTGATAAGCCTACAAAACAACCAAATATGGAATTCATGATTGGTGGAACGATTAATGTAAAGAAAATAAGAGAAAATTGGGATGATTTACTACGATTAACTAGCTTTGTCCGCAATAGAACGGTAATAGCTTCTCTTATCTTAAAAAAACTTGCGGCTTATCCACTGCAGAATAGTTTATCAGTAGCTTTATGTGTAATAGAACGAATTGCAAGAACTTTATATATATTAGAATGGTTACAGAGTCCTGAACTTAGGAGACGTGTATATGTTGGTTTAAATAAAGGAGAAGCAATGGTAGATGCTTTACGTGCAAAAGGAGGGGCCATTCCAGAAGAATATTTACAACATATATTTCGGTGCGTTAGTTGAACAAGGAACTGACATAGGTAGGTACTTTTTTTATTGGTTGAAACTTCCTTATTGTTGTAAATCCGCATTTTCTTGACGTTATACCTAAATAAATTGGTATAAAACAAAAGGCTTCTTCTTATTGATGAAGCCTTTTTAGATTTTCAATGTACTGTATACAAGGTTAAACTTCTATTCCTGCAATCCCAAATCCTCCAGGACCAGAATGAGTAGAAATCATAGCACCGGCTTGAATCCAAGTTATATTTTTGAATCCAGTTTCATTTGCAATTTCATTTATCCGTTGCTTGATATTTTCACTGAGCCCGATTGAGTATATAAAATAAATTTGTTGTCTATCAATGTCATATTGATTTAAATAATCTCGCATTAATTTTTCAGCTACAGTGCTCATATTTCCACGATATTTTTTAGTTGAAACAAGCTTTCCTTCTACTAATTCAATGCATGGTTTTATTTTCAACAAAGCACCCCCGAGATAAGCTAAATTACTTACTCGTCCACCTGCTCTTAAAAAATCTAAGCTACCAGGAATGAAAGCAAGCCTGGATTTTGGAACCTTTGATTCGATTTTTTCTATTAAGTGAACAGGATCAATCCTAGGTTCTTTCTCTAGCAAAGTGACAGTATACATCACAACTGCAGTTAATCCACCTGTAACGTTCAAAGCATCAATTAAAAAAAGATCCTTTAAATCTTCCGCTGCTATTAACGCATTTTGGAAGGAAGCAGATGCCTTTGACGTATAGCCAATATGAATAATGATACTATCAGGAAAATCCTTTCTAATTTTCTTGAAAAACTCATGATACTCATGGACATTAGTGGCAGATGTAGATGGTATCTTTTTGGTGCGATCATAAAAATCATAAATTTCATTTACGGATAGATGACCATCTAAATAATCCTGACCATCCATGATTACGTGCATCGGTATCACTTGTACATCATGTTTGTCCGCTAAAACTTCCGGCAAATCGGCCCCACTCTCAGTCGATAAAATAATTCTTCTCACTGTACATCTCCTCCAACTTACATTCTATTAGTGCTTAGCTTTTAAAATTTACTCTAACTATACATTAAAAATGTGGGATATATGTTGAAATGAATTAAATTGTAAAGTAATGGTTTTATTTAACTACCATGAAAATTAATTTCTTCAAGAAAAGAAAAATGACAATACTTAAGAAGACCCTTGCCAAATCGTTAAAAAAAGAGGAGAGCGGACATT
>NZ_JBNNTI010000076.1:0-9017 GCF_050278625.1 Viridibacillus sp. NPDC096237
CCAAAGAGCTGTGCGACCTTCCTTCACTTCTACTATAAAAAAATAGTAGCACAAACCATGGCCATGGTTTGTACTACTAATGTTAGTATGTTTTTTATCTCATTTACTTGCTGTTGCAAAATCGGTTGAGAATGTATTCCTTTAAGTAGGATTCCCATAAAATATTGATTTTTCCCTGCAAAGTTAAAAAGTTGTTCAAAAAGATGTCTAGATGATATGTACGAGTCTTGTATAGAAGCCTTTTCTGATCGATAGCCCATTGAAATTGTATCTAATATTGCTAAACGACCTTCGTTCAACATTTGGGCAGCAATCATTTCTTTACTTTTAAAATACCAATAAAACGTTCCTTGAGATACATTAGCTTTTGCTACTATATCCGAAATCTTCGTATTATCGTAACCTTGTGTTGCAAACAATTCTAAAGCAATAGAAAGAAGCTGTTGTTGACGTTCTTTTTTGCGTTTATCTTGTGTTTGAATGATAGTCAACTCCCTTGATTGATTCGTCAGTCAAATAAAGCCTATAAGATTACTTAGTTTTAGTCAACCATTATTACTTAAATAAATTATTTTTTATACAAATTAATCGTTTTTTTGTTTTAAAATAAAAAAACTAAAAACTACTGTACTTCCCTTTTATATTCTTTAGTCAAATTAGCTAAATAGGTATATTATGTAGGTTCTTCCTCAACGACAATGAAATTTGATACGCTTGACAAAAATTAGTTATTTCATTTGATAAATATGAAGTATCGCCTGGTTATATGGGTATAGTGGAGTTTATTATTCCAACTGAAGTTATCCAAGATCAATTAGTTAGCAATGCATATTTAAAATAGGGTTAGTAATTAGAAGTATAATACAGAAGTATTGTTTTCTATTGCCTCACAAAAAATAACTATCCTAATTACTTTGACATTTACTTTAAAGTAAAGTAGATACTCATACTAGATATAGGCTTAGGAATGAGACCCAATTTAACTGGTAATGGCATTGGAATAGAATTTCTAAAGGCGGGATTAGAGTTTGCTGAATCAAAATACTCCCAAATGAAATAACATTATCAGTGGCAACTTTCAATCAAAGAGCAATTAATGTATATAGAAAAATGGGATTAATGATGTTAATACTTTTATGCAAATACAAATGGAAGTAGTTTAAAGTTTTTGAAAATGATTAAGGCTTACAAATAATTTTTTTAAAGTTGGCTCTTTTTTATCTTCTAGACTAACAAATATACAGAAATTATTTTTCGTTGTACACCTTTTCTAAATCAAGTATTAATCACTTCAATTTTGTTAATGATAACTAAAGAGGAGGTGTGATACTATGACTCAACAGATTCTTTGCGAAGTTAATAACTGTACGTTTTGGGGCTCTGGAAACAAATGTACTGCAGCTGCAATTTATGTAGTTAGTCAAAAAGGTAAACAAGCATCCAATAGTGAAGAAACAGATTGTAAAACATTCTCACCAGAAGAAGAACTTAATTAGGATACCCTAAGATTGCAGACAAAAGGCAGTTGGATTGAGCTCATTCCAACTGCCTTTAAATTTTTTCTTAAATCTTTCTCATTAAATCTTATAAAGACCAATTTTCACTTCGTAATTGGACCTTGTTTATTGATCTGGAGAAGCGTCCACTCGACTCCTACGGAAAAAGCGAGGCATTCCAGACCCTGCAGGAGCGTAGCAACTTACCGCTCGCCCGCGGAAAGCGAGTGGTAAGATTTGGAAAACTTGATCTATCCTGTAGATAAATAAAAAGACTGTAGATAAATCCGAATTTCTTCGAGTTTGTCTACAGTCTGACATCTATTAAAATGAATGAGTCAATAGAAAAGTAGAAAGTAGCATTTTATTGGTTTGGAGAAGCGTCCGCTCGACTCCTGCGGGAAAAGCGAGACAGACGAGACCCTGCAGGAGCTTAGCGACGAAGCGGCTCGGCGCTCGCCCGCGGAAAGCGAGTGGTAAGCTTCGGAAAACCTAATCTATCCTGTATAAAAATGAAAAGACTATAGAAAACTCGAATTTCTTCGCAGTTTGTCTACAGTCTGAAGTCTATTTAATTGAATGAGTCAATAGAAAATTAGAAGGCAACATTTTATTGGTTTGGAGAAGCGTCCGCTCGACTCCTGCGGGAATAGCGAGACAGACGAGACCCTGCAGGAGCTTAGCGACGAAGCGGCTCGGCGCTCGCCCGCGGAAAGCGAGTGGTAAGCTTTGGAAAACCTAATCTATCCTACGTGAGGGTAACCATTAATATGGTCACCCTTTCCTATTCTTATTATTAATAAGTATTAACATTAACCTTTTCATTTTTAAATAATAGGTAGTGGGCATTTTTCACTTTTTCTTCAATATAGTCTAACGAGTAGTTACCAAATGGATCTGTTAAGTCACCGATTGCTCGAGATAGATTATCAATCACAGGACTCAACGTATCAAACTGTTTCTGCTCTTTACTTGTATTTATCTCATCCATAATTTCATGAGCTAGGTGTTGAACTCTCCGTAAGCGCATTTCTTTTGTATAAATAACATGCTCCTCCTTAATCAAACATTTTTGTTTCAATATATGGCAAACAATAGGCGTTCATGAGTACGTACTAGCAATAAATCCACTTTTTTTCAAGACAAAATGAGTACAACATCTTCCCTTTAACTCTTTCCACGAATTGAATTTCCGCTTTTTTTCACAGTCTGTATATAGTTAATACAAAATACATAACTATTTTTTTTAGCACCTTCCTTCCATCTTCTAATAAAAACAAGGCAATGGAAAGTCACAAATTTTCTTTTCATAGCTAATTCTTTAACAACTCTTTACTCTACCAATTTCGACCCTTAATAGCAGGATATGGTTGTTTGGTATTCAGAAATATGATAATATTGATTCATCTAAGAAAGGTGGCGTTTATGATGAAAAACATTACTACAACTCAATATCATAAGAACTTAGGAGAACTGATGGGCGAATAATTAAGCATTTATTTTTTAACATGCTTAAATTAGCTCGTCCACATTATAGGAGGAGCATTATGCTTAATAAACAAGGATTTAATTTGTGGGCAAATGATTATGATCAAACTGTACAAGTAAGTGAAGATAATAATTTGTATCCATTTGCAGGATATAAACAAATTTTGAGCGCTATTTTTAATGAAGTAATGCAAGAAAAGCAAGCTAGGGTTTTAGATATAGGTTTCGGGACAGGTGTTTTAACAAATAAACTATATGAAAATAATTATCAAATAGATGGTTTAGACTTTTCTGCTAAGATGATTGAAATTGCCCAAACTAAGATGCCACTGGCTAATCTAATGGAGTGGGATATATCGAATGGTTTACCCGAACAATTAATGGATAATAAATATGACTTTATTGTAAGTACGTATACATTACACCATTTATCAGAAGAAGAAAAAGTGATTTTTATTGAGAGTTTACTATCTTTACTTTCTGAAAATGGAAAAATATTAATTGGTGATATAGCTTTTCAAACACAAGCAGAACTTGAAAATTGCAGAAAAGATAGTATTGAATATTGGGATGATGATGAATTTTATTTTGTTTATGAAGAAATAAAATCTTCATTGCAAAATCTAGCTAAAATTGAATTTCACCCTATCTCTCATTGTGGCGGTCTATTCGTTATTTCAAAGTAAATTATTCTAACAAAAAGATAATTAGTCGATAGTTATGACACAACTTAAAGAGGTCTACTATCGTTCTGTCTGTGGCTAAACAGTAATTTTACTCATTCATAATAAACAAAAGTACAACCCACAATTCGTTAAAAAATTGTGGGTTGTGCTTTTTTGCAATTCCTTCGTTTGAATTTACTTATGCTAATCAATCATCAATATATCTTTTACTTCTTGTTCTGTCATGGAGGTTAAAGAATCTTCGCCAGACTGAATTACTTCGTCTATAAGGTGCTTCTTTTTTTGTTGAAGCTCATATATTTTCTCTTCTATCGTACCCTTTGCCACCAAACGGATTACATGAACTTCATTTTTTTGCCCCATCCGATGGGCGCGATCTGCCGCTTGCTGCTCGACCGCGGGATTCCACCAAAGATCATAAAGTATCACTGTATCTGCACCTGTCAAATTTAACCCGGTGCCTCCTGCTTTTAAAGAAATGAGAAAAACATTCCCTTCTCCTTTATTAAATCGTTCACATAATTCCACACGATCTTCGGGAGGAGTTTGCCCATCTAAGTAAAAATAAGGTACACCTTGGTAGGCCAAATGGCGTCTAATAATGCTATGCATTTGAGTGAACTGCGAAAAGACTAACACTCTTCTGTCCGAATGACGACATTCATCTATAATTCCGATTAATTGTTCGAACTTTGCTGAACTTCCTGTATAGTCATCAACAAATAAAGAGGGATGGCAACAGATTTGACGTAGTCTAGTTAGACCAGCTAAAAATTTGATGCGATTTTTTTGAAAACTACCATTTCTTAAATGCTTCAAAGTTTCGTTTTTCAATTCAGCTAAATAGGCTGAATATAATAGTTTTTGCTTTTCTTGTAACTCCGAAAATTGCATTGTTTCAATTTTATTTGGTAACTCTTTCAAAACTTCTTTTTTCAAACGTCGTAATATAAAAGGACGTACTCTTTTCGCCACATTATCTCGACTTAATTCGCTAAAAACCCTTCTATTTGGCAATAATCCTGGAAACACGATGTGAAATATAGACCAAAGCTCATCTAAAGAGTTCTCTATTGGTGTTCCTGTAAGTGCAAATCTGTAATCTGCCTGAATCATTTTCACTGATTTTGCGGTCTTGGTAACTGGATTTTTTACCGTTTGAGCCTCATCCAAGAACAATGTATGAAATGTCTGCTTGCTGTAAAGGGCTAAATCCATTCGTAATGACGGATAAGAAGTAATAATTACATCTGCTTCAATAGATTCCTTCCATAAGGACATTCTTGTGACTTTATTGCCATCAATAATTTGCACCTTTATATGGGGAGTAAATTTTTCAAACTCATTCTTCCAATTATAGACGAGAGACGAAGGTGCAATAATTAATATCGGCTTTTTTTGAGCTCGGACATCTTGTAGTTCTGATTCGATAAAAGCAATGCTTTGAAGTGTTTTTCCTAGCCCCATATCGTCTGCAAGAATGCCCCCGAATTTATATTTAGCCAGCATTTTAAACCAACCAAAACCAACTTTTTGGTAATCGCGAAGTATTGGAGTTAAAGCACTTGGTACTGCACTCTCTATTTTTTCGGGATCTTTTAAGTTTTTTATAAGCTTAACGAAATTTTCACCTGGATCCACTAATTTACTTTGTTCAAGTGAATCGATTAATTGCATCCCCTGAATTAATGGAACTCGTAATTCTTCTCCTTGAAAATCTCTTGCAGATAGCTCCAAATCACTTATGACTTGGTATAGCGCCATGAATTCGGGGGTCTCTAACGATACTAATGTGCCATTAGGAACTCGGTAATACTTTCTTTTTTCCTCTAATGAGGTTAGTATATTTTGAATTTCGGATTCTGATATTCCCTTGATATCAAAACGGAAAGCAAGCCAATCTGTTCTTTCTCCTACTTCAACTTTTATCCTCGGACCTGTATACCCTTTATGGATACGCATCTTCACGGAAGTTGTCGCATAGATTTGAACCAATTTTTCTAAGTCAGCAATGTTATGATGCAAAAATTGATATTCCGCTTCTTCATCGTATAAATAAAACCCACCAGGTGTTTGAGTAAATGAATTATCAAGCAATAGCTTAATAATTTGTTCTTCTTTAGTACGCTGACGCTTAATCCCTGGGATATGTGGATATGGTTGATGAGTTTCTTCACAAGGATTGATGACGACTTGGTCATAATGGAACTCCAAACCTGCTAGCAATCTATGCCTTACTCTGTCCAGAAATAATTTGGCTTTAAGTGGCGTTTCCCCCATTCTTTTTGAAACGCTTTCGGCAATAGTCACCTGCCCTAACTTCATCAAACCAGGTATAACATTTCTCATAAAATGATCAATTTGATTTTCTGAGATAACGAGCTGGTGTGTTCCAGACTGATCTAACATTTCTTTTAATCCTGCTAAGCGGTAACAGTCTTCCTGAAGAATTTTGTACAATATGCCTTCTGAGAAGGCATATCCATAAGCTTTTAATACGGTTATCTGTTCTAGGCCTTTAACTTTCAGGTGATAGTCAACTGTATGCACTTCATCAAATTCAAAACCTAAAGGAAGTTCTTGACCAAACTTTACACCTTCATAAACCTTATTTTCCATCATAAATCGTACTGCAGATGCCTTAGTTAATAAGGGTATCAATTGCTCCCAATCCGTTGCAGAAATTAGTATCATCTCATCATGTAAGTCCATATTACTTTTCACACGTTGGCTTCTTATCAGAAATTGTAGGATATCATCCGATTCTCTTGGAAAGCTGTGATGCTCAGGTACATATATCAATCCTGGCGAATATTCAAATGGTTCTCTCAGCTCAAGTCTTTTGAGAAACTGTGATACATTCGTGATGTCATGTAATGCATTAATACCTACCCTTAACTGAATTCCGAATATATACTCCTCGTTATTCAGTAAGACTGGCAGGCACGTAAATTCAACATTAAGCGACTGCCTATTGTCAAAATGCAATCGATGGGCACTTGGTTGCTTCGTTTTTTTTTCAAATAAGCCTAGCATTCTGTTAGCCAAGGCGTTTTCAATTTGCTGTGTCTCTTCAATAGCTAATAGGACCGCTGCAATATGCTGGCAATAAGTTTTAACAAACCCGATTGGCGGACAACTACACTTGGCTGCGATTTCTCCATCAGAATCTACTTCCACCGTGACATCAAAATCAGCTCCCGCTTTTACACAGGCTTCAATTATCGAATCACCTTGTTGAAAAGAATGAACATTTACTTTTCCCGTCTGGTAATAAGATTTACCCTTTTTAAAAGCGACTTCACCACACAAATTCTTTATATTTGTTTCATTAGTTAAAAAATCCATCATTCGGTCCTTTCTCAGCTTCGACAATACACTACACGTATTCATATTTAATAACTTATTATTTATTTTCTCATACAAATCATCTAAGGCAAAACATTTTACTTGTCATTTACTTCGGATATAGCTAAGTTTGAGTTTCTTTAAAATCGGTTTACAATTTCTAATCCCTATTAACTTAAATATAAGCTATATACGTTTCGAATTCACCGCAAATATTGTTGTAGCTCCTTGGACTTCCAGGCCAAATAAACCCATTGATTTTGTATAGTAGCCATGCGGATTTTTTATTTCACTATTCCTCGCTTCAATTTTTATAAAGCAAAAGAAAAACGTATTCAATTTCCATAAATTACCTTAACATGAAGAGCAAGCAGCTTTTCAAGAAACGGAAAGATTCAAAGACTTAGCGAAAAAGCGCTATACAGCCATCTTGTCATGGACAAACCTTACATTTTTGTATGTCAAAGTAATACGTTTGTGTTTGATTTTTACCTACGTCTTTTTATTCGCTCTCGCTTTTCGAATCGCCATATACCCAGTTAGACAGACATACCGGCATCTTGATAAAAATCAAAAGTTGTTTTATTTGGATTGTGTTTCTACAATTTCCACGACTTAACGATAATATGCTAATTCCTCTGTGATTCCATTTGAAGTTGGTTCTAATGGAAATTTCCCTTTTATCATTTCATCGAATTGATAGACAGCGTAAAGCGTCATATAAGGGCTTAGAGTGAATGTTTCTTGTTCGGAAATCATGGACAGCACCACCTTGAATTAGTCCTTTCATAATAAAGGGTTAGGTGTGAATCGGAAAGAATGAAAAACTCAGAAAAACGATAAAACTAGTTGATTGGAGTGCAGGCGGCGACTCCTTGGGGAACTAGCGAACATCTTGAGACCCCGCAGGAGCGTTAGCGACGAGGAGGCTCAAGATTCGTCCCCAGGAAAGCGTCCGCCGGAACGGAAATTAACGGCATCGAAGAAAAAGCCCTGGAAGAAACGATTAATCGTTTCCACCATGGCTAAAATTCATTTTATGGACTTTTTCAGTACCCTTCAAAAGGGCGGTTAGCTACACTGTATAACTTCGAAAGTTGCTTGTTCGAAAAGTTAAAAGGACTTGGCAAGACGGAATCCAAGGTCGTCTATAAAAAACGACGGATGGCTACGACGTCGACACGTTGCTCCACACCCCCTGGTCTCTTCAGCCCAGCTACCTCCTCGGAAAATTCGGTAGGAGCCGTACACTTCTTCATCATATAAATCCCAACACCACTCCCAAACATTTCCTAACATATCATGTAGACCCCATGCATTCGGTTCCTTTCTTCCTACTTCCTGGATTTTGCCTCCTGAATTTTGATTATACCAGGCAATCTTATCAAGCTCTCCGTATCTATATCCAGTAGTCCCTGCTTTACATGCATATTGCCACTCTGCTTCTGAGGGAAGCCGGTAGCCGTTTGATTCCCAATCACATATAATGTTTTCACTATCATTACTTATAGAGTAACACTCTTTCAATCCAGCTTTCTGTGAAAGTAGATTACAAAAAGAAATTGCATCATTCCAAGAAATATTCACAACCGGTTTTAGATCTCCGTCAAAAGAATTATGTGATTTATTTGTAATAGCATAGTATAAATTCATAGTTACAGGATACCTAGCAAGAAGAAACGGTCTTATTTCAACTTTCCATTTACTTTTTACTCTATCATCTCTTAATTCTATTTCTCCCCCCGGAATTTTCACCATTGGATAGTCAATGTAATTCTTTATTTTATTTGACACTTTTCTTTCCTCCTAATGATCATGATTTTATAAATTCCACAGACATTGTTGCTACATCATTAAAGGGTCCATCCACTTTTTTGATGGCCGTGATAACAGTTGATGTTTTGATATGACGAATTGTAATATTAAGTGCAACACCAAGACAAAATAGAAAACGCCCATAACGATTCCGTGTAAAATGTAAGTTACCACACTAAACATC
>NZ_JBNNTI010000077.1:0-8291 GCF_050278625.1 Viridibacillus sp. NPDC096237
TTAGTGTGGTAACTTACATTTTACACGGAATCGTTATGGGCGTTTTCTATTTTGTCTTGGTGTTGCACTTAATATTACAATTCGTCAAAAAGAAAAAAACGAAAAGAGTGGTTCAGGCTCTCTTCGCTTTTTCAAAAGTAAGCGATTTAATATAGGTTCATCTCTAAGGTTCAAATAGTGATGAATGTGAGCTTTCAATCGAATAGGGAAATTCGGTTGGTCAATAATTAACGATTAAAGAGAATTGCAATGTTCACAAGTGTTTGAATAGCACTCGCTTTGTTCTTCTATTTTCTCACCGCATACAGTGCATTGTTTTGCAGGTAAATTTTTGAAAAATTCAACGACATTTTCTAACATTGTGTTCCGCCTCCTGAGTAATCTGTTATATTACTGATTTGTTATTATGTATTGTATTATAATACAGATGTTTATGTCAATACAAAAACCTAATTTTAAGTTAAAATAATTGTGGAGATATTAAAGAGGAGTGAAATGATTGTTTTTTATAGATAATAAGGGTATTACAGATCCACGCATTAACTTAGCAATTGAGGAGTATGCGTTAAAAACGATGGATGTAGAAAAAGATTCTTTCTTACTGTTCTATATCAATCAACCATCAATCATTATTGGGCGAAATCAAAATACAGTAGAAGAGATAAATACAGATTATGTTGAAGAAAATGGCATAATCGTTGTACGCCGATTATCTGGTGGTGGCGCTGTGTATCATGATTTAGGAAACTTAAACTTCAGCTTCTTAACAAAAGACGATGGAGATAGCTTCCAAAACTTTAAAAAATTCACTCAACCAGTTGTTGATGCGTTACAAAACATGGGCATTAACTCGGAATTGTCAGGTCGTAACGATATTATGGCTGAAGGTCGTAAAATTTCAGGTAACGCACAATTCTCTACAAAAGGTCGTATGTTCAGTCACGGTACTTTACTGTTTGATACAGAAATTGACGCAGTTGTCTCTGCATTAAAAGTGAAAAAAGAAAAAATTGAATCAAAAGGAATCAAATCGATTCGATCACGTGTTGCGAATATTGTAGAATTTATGAAAGAGCCAATGACAGTAGAAGAGTTTCGTTTGGAAATATTAAATTCGATTTTCGGTGGCGAAGAGAATATCCAGTATTATGAGTTAACAGATGAGGACTGGGCAAATATTCACAAATTATCTGAAGAACGTTATCAACAATGGGATTGGAACTATGGTCAATCACCAAAATTTAACCTACAACGCTCTCATCGATTCCAGTCAGGAAGCATTGATATTCGATTAGAAGTGAAAAAAGGAGTTATGGAAGAAGTATATATTTTCGGCGATTTCTTTGGCGTTGGTGAAATGGTAGATGTAGAACAAGCATTAGTTGGGAAAAAATATGAACGCAATGTTATTGAAGAAGCGTTAAATACAATCGATATACCAACATACTTTGGTGGTGTTACGAAAGAACAATTTATACAATTGATTTATTAAAAAAAATTGACAGCATAATGTTTGGATTTGCGGTCAAGATGAAGGGGAGAGTGGAATGAATACACAACGTATATTAATCGTAGAGGATGATTTGAAAATTGCTTCGTTACTTGCTGATACTTTACGCAAATATCATTATGAAGTAAAAACGGTTGAATCCTTTGATAGCATCCTTGAAGAGTTTACGGCGTTCAATCCTCATCTTGTTTTGCTTGATATTAACTTACCTTCCTATGATGGATACTATTGGTGCCGTCAGCTAAGACAATTGACGACTTGTCCAATTATTTTCATATCAGCTCGTTCTGGCGAAATGGACCAAATTTTTGCTCTGGAAAACGGTGGAGATGATTTCATTACGAAACCATTCCATTATGAAATTGTGCTTGCAAAAATAAAGAGTCATTTACGGCGTTCATATGGAGAATATGCGACGAAGCAAGAAGAGAGAACTGTAAAGCTAGGTCAGCTTAATTTGTACTTAGAGCGTATGGAATTGCATATGAAACAGGATCAAATTCCGCTACAACGGAAAGAATGTGTAATTTTAGAATTGTTAATGGGACAAGCACCTAAAGTTGTTTCGCGAGAGAAATTACTAGAAGAGCTGTGGGATGATCAAGCATTTGTAGATGAAAATACGTTAAATGTCAATATGACACGTGTACGAAAAAAGTTGTCAGACTATGAAATACAGTCGACGATCGAAACAGTTAGAGGCGCTGGTTATCGCTTCGTATTACACTCAGAGGAGTCTTAATAATGCCGAATGTCAGACTGTTTCTGAAGGATAATATTACATTAGTCTTTTTTGAAGTTTTATTAGTGCTGTTTATTTTAGTGTTATATTGGCTAGACGGCTTCAAAAATGTGGATACGGCAGTATATTCTATTGTGATTACGTTAATATTAACGTTCACATATTTAGCTACACGTTATATTATGCGTCAATCGTTTTATAAAAAGATATCTGTAAAGCCTAAAGCAATGGAAGATGCATTACAAAAAAACGCAAAAACGCCAGAGCATATGCAAACAGAGGTGTTCATCCATACGCTTTATAAAATATATCAACTAGAAGTACAAGCATTATATGCCAAGCAAAATCGACATTTACAATTCATGAATCAATGGGTACATCAAATGAAAACACCTCTTGCTGTATTAGAGTTATTATTACAAGAAGAAGGCGAATTGGATAAGAAAAGTGTGCAAGAAGAAGTGGATCGTATGAAATGTGGTCTTGAGACTGTATTGATGAATGCGAGAATTGATACGTTTGAAGAAGATATGAAAATTGAACAAGTTGAACTTCGTCAAATGGTTGTTGAGGCAGTTAATGAGCATAAACGATTATTTATTGCTCATCGTGTTTATCCTGATATTGCTATAGAGGAAAATCTTATGGTACCAACTGATTCAAAATGGATGAAGTTTATTATTGGGCAATTTATCACAAATGCAGTGAAATATACTTTTGAGGAAGGTAAGAAAGTATATTTATCCGCAGACTTAACGAAGGATCATATTGCACTGTCAATAAGAGATGAAGGTATAGGCATACCTGCATCAGATTTGAAGCGTGTGACACGTGCATTTTTCACAGGTGAGAATGGTCGTAAAATAGGTGAATCAACGGGAATGGGTTTATATTTAGCACAAGAGGTTTGTGATAAATTAGGTCACCCGTTATTAATTGAATCTGAGGTTGGGAAAGGGACTAAGATGACGATTTTGTTTAATCGTTCGTAGAGGCCCACAGGATGTGGGTCACGTAACCGTTGCGACAGGACGTCGCGAACTTAGGTTACGTTCCTTGAAACGGGCGTCCTCAGCATTTCAAAGAAAGTGAGGTGGCAATTGTGCCTATCTTGAAAATTGATGAAGTTACAAAAGTTTATGAAGGAAAAGTGACTCACAGAGCACTTAACCAGCTGAGTTTTGAAGTTGAGAAAGGCGAGTTTTTGGCGGTCATGGGTCCATCTGGCAGTGGCAAAACTACGTTGCTAAATGTTGTCTCGACGATAGATACGCCTACGTCGGGTGAAATTACCTTAGATGGCATTAAGCCTCATGAGTTGAAAAAGAATGAACTGGCTTATTTTCGACGCCGTCAACTTGGCTTCGTGTTTCAAGATTTCAACTTGTTACAAATGCTAACGGTTGAGGAAAATATGGTGTTACCTTTGACATTGGATAATATGAATGTTGAGCTAATGGAGGAGCGGGTACAGAATGTATCCAAGCAGCTAGGCATCCAGTCAATATTAGAGAAACGTCCAAACGAAATTTCAGGCGGGCAAGCTCAGAAGACAGCAATTGGACGAGCTCTTATCCATAAACCATCTCTAATTTTAGCAGATGAACCAACCGGAAACTTAGACTCTAATTCCTCAAGAGATGTGTTAGAGCTGTTAGGACGCATTAATAAAAAAGAGGGTACGACAATTGTAATGGTGACGCATGATCCGATTGCAGCAAGTTATTGTGACCGTGTGTTATTTATCAAAGATGGTGAGTATTTCAATGAAATATATAAAGATGATCACCGTCAGACATTTTTCCAAGGAATTTTGAATGTGCTCAGTCTTTTGGGAGGTCATGTCGGTGATTTTTCGACAGTTCGCCTACCGTAATGTAATAAGGAATTACCGAGTTTATGCAGCGTTTTTTATGTCGAGCGTTTCATCCGTTATGGTGTTTTTTATATACTCGATGCTTATGTTTCATCCAAAGGTAGAGGATGAGTTTCTAAGGGAAATTGCGTTCCAAGGAATGTTTATCGCAGAAGTCATATTGGTGTTATTTATGATGTTCTTCTTATTTTACTCAATGCGTGCGTTTCTTCAGGCTCGTTCCAAGGAATTTGGTTTACTAATGCATCTTGGAATGGAAAAACGTCAGTTAAATAAGTTGGTATTACTTGAGACGGTAATTATTGGAGTAACTTCAATTATTTTGGGGATTGTTTTTGGCTATGCCTTTGCCAAATTCTTTTTTATGATTGTTCGTGAAATTTTGCTAATTGATAGCTTACCATTGTATTTTTCATGGGAGCCATTTGCTTTAACAATTGGAACATTTACAAGTTTATTTGTAATCATTTCTTTTCTCAGTGTGATGTTCATACGGGATCGTGATGTTATCGATCTGTTAAAAGGTTATTGGCGCAATGAACAGACGGCCTCTTATTCGAAATGGCGAGCTATTTTAGGGCTAGTGTTTTTAATCATTTCTTATGTTTTGGCTTCATTTACGACACAAGAACGTTTAATGATTTTATTAGCGATATTACCGCCTTTAGCGAGTTTGGGTACGTATTTGTTTTTCACCGATTCATTGCAGTGGTTGATGTCATTTGTACGTTCGCATAAGAAAATGTATTGGCATAAATATCGGTTAATAACCGTTTCAGAAGTATCGATTATTATGCGTGAAAATGCGCGTATGTTTTTTATCTCTTCTATGATCTCAACCTTGGCTTTTTTAGCTATGGGGACTCTTATCTCCATGTCGACATTTACTCATCAGTTTCATCGACTAAATCCATTAGGCCTCGTTTATTCAAGTAAAATAGACAATCCTTATGAAGAAGCACATATTAATAGTTTGACGAAAGAATTAGAAGCTAAAGGGCTTTCTTATCATTTAAATAAGTTTACGGTTAAACGTCAAACATCATCTAATACTCAACAGCAGGTAAAGATTATTCAACAAACAGATATTAATCGACTGGCACTTGTATTTGGTTATCCTGTTGTTAACTTGGATCAAGGAGAGGCCATTTTTTTAGCTTACTCTGAGAAATCCTTGGAGGAATTAAGGAATAAGAAAGTCAGGACAGTTTTACAAGAAAATAGTATTCCACTTTTCATCAATTCAGTTTATCCACGTGTTCTTTTTTCTCCTACTGAGCTTGGAACGAATGTCATTGTCGTAAATGACAATGATTTCAATTTAATCGATGAAGCAATGGTTGGAGCAAATGCTGCACAGTCCACGAATCACTTGTATGTATTTCATGTACCACAATGGACAGCTACAAAGACTATTGGATTGGAATTAGATGCGATGGTGACAGATGCTTACCTGAATAATCATCAAGAAGAATTACCGTTTTATTTTGAGAATTCAGGTTTAGATTATTCATTCATTCGTTCGACTTTTGCTTTGTTGCTGTTTATAGGATTATTAGCAGCTTCAGTGTTTTTCTTAGCATCGGGTAGTTTTATTTACTTTAAATTATATACCGGTTTGGAGCGAGACAAGCAACAATTTAATGCGTTAAGGAGAATGGGGATTACAGAAAGAGAACTACGTAAAATTGTTAATAGACAGTTAATACCACAGTTCTTTTTACCGTGGGGTCTAGCAATGTTGCACAGTACATTTGCATTTATGTCATTACAGGCATTTTGGATAGGTATTGCAGAGCTTTCAATATTGCGGGAAATATTGATCGTTCTAGGAGCAATTACTTGTGTTCAATTTTTATATTTCTATTTAATTCGCTGGAGATATTTATCCCATATTCGCTAATGCTAATTGTCGCTGATGCTACAGAGTTAAGTAAGTCTATCAACTACCCATGGTGGTTGATAGACTTTTTTGATGCTAAAAAGTACGAAGTCTGATTAATGCGTTGTGAGATAGATGTAAATTGTCAATCTAGTAATACTAAAAGTAGTTTGGAGATACTTCTTTATGTAATAAATGGCTGTCTATTGTTTTATTTTGTAAATTTTTATATAATGTAGACAGAAATGAATGGCGATTCATTCTATTCTGACAAAGGGGAGATGAGTATATGAATTTAGTTTCGGCAGTTCATAAGACTTCAATAGAGCAACCGGAAAAGATTGCGTATCATTTTATGGGGAAAGATACGAATTATGGTGAATTTGAAGAATCGGTTGCACGCTTTGCTTCAGCTTTAAAGGGATTAGGGGTAGGGAATGGGGATCATGTTGCTTTGTTACTTGGCAATACACCTCATTTTTTAATTTCTTTATATGCAACAATGCGCGTAGGGGCAACTGCAATTCCGATAAATCCAATTTATACACAAGATGAGATTACGTATATAGTACGTAATGGGGATGCTAAAGTAGTTATTGCATTAGATGCGTTATTGCCAGTAGTGAAAGTAGGAGTTACAGCCTTTCCGAATGTAGAAGCATTTATTGTATGTGAAACTGCTCCTGAAACAGCAGCTAAGCTTTCAGAGTTAGAAAGTCCTGTGAAAGAAAAAGTAAGATCATTTTCAATGTTACTCGCTGCATCTTCTGCAGATTTCGAGCCTACTGAATTAGATCCAGAAGATACAGCTATTATTTTGTATACGTCAGGAACGACAGGGCAACCCAAGGGGGCTATGTTAACACATAAAAACTTATTATCAAATGCGCGTGATGTAGCAGAGTATTTGACTATTTCTCCTGAAGATCGTGTGATTACGGCTTTACCGGTCTTTCATGTGTTTGCCCTTACGGTAGTAGTAAACGCACCGCTGTTAAATGCAGCAACATTATTAATTGTACCTAGATTCAGTCCGAAAGACGTATTTGAAATTGCTAAAGAGCAAAAGGCTACAGTTTTTGCAGGTGTACCTACGATGTACAATTTCTTATATCAATTCCCTGAAGGTAATCCAGAAGATTTCTCGTCACTACGTTTAGCTATTTCTGGAGGTTCTTCTCTTCCAGTAGCATTGCTACATAATTTTGAGGACAAGTTCAACGTGCGTATTTCTGAAGGATATGGCTTATCTGAGGCATCGCCAGTAACCAGTTTTAATCCGCTTGATCGTGAGCGAAAGCCTGGTTCAATTGGTACGAATATCGTCAATGTAGAAAATAAAGTATTCAACCAATTTGGTGAGGAAGTATCTGTTGGCGAAGTAGGAGAGCTTGTTGTCAAAGGTCCTAACGTGATGAAAGGCTATTATAAAATGCCAGAAGAGACCGCTGCAACCATTCGTGAAGGCTGGTTATATACAGGTGATCTTGCGAAAATGGATGAAGAAGGTTACTTTTATATTGTTGATAGAAAGAAAGATATGATCATAGTAGGTGGCTTTAATGTATATCCACGTGAGGTGGAAGAAGTACTATACGCGCACCCAGGTATAATGGAAGCTGCAGTAATTGGTTTACCTGATCTCAATTTGGGTGAAGAAGTCTTTGCGTATGTGGTATTAAAAGACCCGAATCTAACTACTGAAGATATTTATGAATATTGTAAAGAAAAGTTAGTGAAATATAAAATACCTAAGCAAATTGAAATTATTGAAGAGCTACCTAAAAATACGACTGGAAAAATTTTGCGTCGTTCATTGAAAGAACATGCTCTAAATAAATAATAAAAAAAAGATTCCGTTTTGGAATCTCCCAGTATGTCTACAAAAGGCATTCAGAATGCTCACATCCTGAATGTCTTTTGTTTTATATATTTTGGTTATTTAAGATTCTCTTTTATATATAAAATTCTCTTTAAGTGTTAACTTGTATTATATTTTTGAACTTTGCCAAGTTCAATTGGGGGGGAATTCACAGATGTGTAGTTGATTGGAGCGGAGGTGGCGACTCCTGCGGGAAAAGCGGGACAGTCCGAGACCCTGCAGAAGCGTAGCGACGAAGCGGCTTGGCGCCCGCCCGCGGAAAGCGCCCACCGTAGCGGAAATCAACGGTATTATCTATTTTTTGAAATGTTACTTTGTCAAATTAAGTGCAACACTTGCTCCATGAACGCTTCGTGTGCAGATTTCCAGCCCAAGCATTTTCTTGGGCGATTATTAATT
>NZ_JBNNTI010000078.1:0-8255 GCF_050278625.1 Viridibacillus sp. NPDC096237
GGAGCAGGGTATCGAGAACTGAAACTAGATTTTATTACAAAACGTAATCTTGGTAGAACTCATGTTGGGATTCTAACATCAGGTGGAACATCCAGGGTGTTATTTGATGATGTTAAAGTTATCGGTGCAAAAAAGTAGATTAAAAATAGAAGTGTAGATCATTAACGGAATTTCATACTATGCGGTGAGATCGAAGAGTTGACCCATTAACTTTAGTTATTTTTTTGACAGGCTTCTCCCCTTGGAATATCTGTGCTCTTTAATTATTCTCATCGCTTTGTATAAAACGATTTCAATCCTAAGATCGAATTGATATTATCCCCTTCAGGTAGACCGTGTAACAAGAACATGAACAAACATGGATGTTGGACTTACCCCATCGCCATCAAGTCAAGTTTAGAAATTCATTGTTCCCCAAAACGAAAAAAATGAGTTGAATTCCCATAGAGAACTATGGAGAGATAAAATTTTCGTTTTGGGGATACTTCAAATTATTAACTTGATGGGCATGTGACGCTACCTCTATAATGTCTAAAGTAGGGGAGTCACTTTGTTAATTTTATAATCCATTTTTTAATGTCAACGAGTCTATTGTATTCAGGTTTTTCACGAGTACCAGCGATTATGAGAGGAACAAGGGAATCGATTTTGTGTAAAGAACCATGTGCTCCTCCACCAGCATGGTTATGACTATGTTTTTCTATGAATTCAAAGTGTGGCTTGGCATCTACAATAATAAATTGACCTTCATGTGAATGTAGGGCACCATTAAGTCTTGCGAGCGCATCTGGATAATCGCCATATTTGATAAGCCTTTGATTATCGATCGCCAAATTTAAAATGGAATGATCACCATCTAACTTCCATGATTGATTATACAGATCTTTATAAGGACCATTTGGTGAAAATGTAAAATTCTTATCGGATTGTGGAGAAATAACATAGTTTGTTTCTTCCTCTTTCCATGCAATAATACCAATTCGGTCATCTTTTTTTAATGTCTCTATTATTTTTGAAATTTCGATGTTTTCTTTAATTAAGTTAATGTACGCCATTCTCTCGTTAATCGCGATTGCAATTTCGCCATTCTTCTTTCGTTCCCAAAAAGTATAGTCTTTTAACACATCATTTAAATCGATTAGCGAAGTGTTCTTATCTTTAATAATCTTAGATTGGGCACTATCCCCATGTACAATCCAAATTGTCTGTTCAATTGCTTCCTCCCAAGTAGGATAAGAATTTAGTAGCACTTGAAGATATTGATCTGCTTTTTCAATTGGATCTATATCCTCTGGGCCGTTTATATGTAAAAATTTGTCTGCATCTGGTAAATAGGCGAGAGTAAATGAAGGTAATTTATTATGTTTAATTAAGAATCTTAGCTCGTTAACGGTAAATTGATTATTAAAGCCCATACTTTTCCACGCAAACTTATGACGACCATTTTTGGAATCATATTGAGATAATGTTCCCAATGAAAGTAATGATGGTCCGTTGATATCTATTTCATTTGGTAGAAGTCCCATTGCTGAAATTAGTTTTGGAACATTTAATTGGTGGTGAAAACTTCCACGATATAAAAGGCCATTGATAGATCCAGATTGAATGTTATCCTTTGAGAGTTCTTCATGAATGGTCTGAACATTTTTGCTCAAATGCTCTTTGTTTAGATTAACAATACCATCGAGTGCAACATTTTTAACTCCAAGGTTCCAGATTTCGCTTATGCCGCTCCCATAGCTTATAATGCGATTTTCATCTTTCTTAAACCAAATAAGGCCTGGAATTTTATGTTGATCAGCATAGGTACCAGTCAACAAAGTACTGTCAATAGCAACGGACATTGTAGGATAAGAGCTAATTACTTCTGGGTAAAATTGTCCGTTTTCTATTAAAAATGAAAAGGCAGGGGCTCTTCTTTCTTGAATGACTTTTTGGATGGACTGACTCATAAGAGAGTCTACAGTGATGAGTATGACTGGTTTTTTCATTTTATTGAAAACAGTGTTGTTAATATCTTTGGTAGGAGACATTTTATATTCCATGTTTTCACCCTTTTTTTCTTTTTTTATAATTGACAATAGTATGCTTTATATTGGCAGGAAGATACGTCATATTAATATAAAGATGGTGACAGTTTATACGGAGTTATCTGAAGTTTATGTGAAATTGTTTAATGTTATAGTGTTGATTCTCCCAGTAATTTGAATACTACTGTACAGCATCCAATGAAAAAACTAGTCCTGGATTTCAGGACTAGTCTTTGGAGTAATTTATTTATTTTTCATTTGTTGCGATTACACGTGGTTCCGTCGTACTATTTGATGAATCAGTAACAATAACTGGATTTCGTTCTTTGCCTTTATTTGATGAGATTACATGTGGTTCCGTCGTACTATTTGATGAATTAGTAACAATAACTGGATTTCGTTCTTTGTCTTTATTTGATGAGATTACATGTGGTTCCGTCGTACTGTTTGATGCTCCAGTAACAATAACTGGATTTCGTTCTTTGCCTTCTTTCAGCGTTGGTGGCTCTTGGCCAGTTGCTGCAAAGACGGTCATCCCTCCAATGACTAATGTACATGCTAATGCTGTTCCTAAAACCGACTTTTTCTTTAAGGTCATAATGGACACTATCCTTTCTTCAATCCCGTTTTTACTAAAATGATTACAAAGCGGCGTAACCGTATAGGTTTCATCTGCCATATTGATGAGAGATAGTGCATATGCTGACTTTGCCTTATCTCCAAACTGTCTAATAACCCTTTCGTCGCAAGACAATTCAATGTCTCTGTTTACTAAAAAATACATAAGCCAAACTAATGGATTAAACCAATGCAAAGCTACCATAATAGTTAAAATTACTTTCCACAATACGTCAAAACGTTTAATATGAATTAATTCATGCGTGAGAATAAACTGAATACTTGCAGCGTCTTCCCAATTTGTTGATTTCGGCAATAAGATGACTGGTTTAAAGATTCCATATGTTAAAGGGGTAGTAATTCTATCTGATACTGCAATTTGAATCGTTCTTTTTAACTTATGATCGTTTAGCCATTGATCGAGATACTCATTTTTCTTCACTGGGATGGCTGTTTGAAATTCTTTATAAAATCTAACATAGGCCACTATAAAGAATAGCAGAACCCCGATACCCCCACATGTCCAAAGGTACTGAACGAAATCGCTTGTCATCACAAGCAAAAGCTGATGATAGAACGTGTTTGATGTTTGTGCGATTTCGATTGAATTGTGCATACTTTCCGAATCATTTGAGTGAGTGAACGTGACAAAGAAGTTTTTCAGCATAGGCTGTATGTTCAACTTTGAATAAAAAGAGTAGGGGATGAGTAGTTTAAATGCAACGATTCCCCAAAGAATTAAAAATGTTTGCTTTGGCACTTTATTTCTTACTAACATCCTCATCAATAGCACAATGATGAGGAGGAGAGATGCGTCTACACTCATGTTGAGAATACTCATATCATAATTCCTCACTCAAAATCTTTAACAATTTGCTTTAATTTATCAATCTCACTCGCAGACATTTTTTTCTTGTCTAGTAAGGATGCGAATAGTAAAGATTTAGAACCATTAAATATTTTATCAATCAATTCCGTCGTTTCTTGTTCTTGTATCTGTTCTTTTCTGATGATTGGATGACAGATAAAGTTAGGTTCAATTCTTTCAATGGCCTCTTTTTTTATACATTTTTTTATGACTGTATAGGTGGTGTTTTTATTCCAACCTATTCGTTCGTTTAACATTTGTGTGAGCTGTTTAGCTGTCAAATCACCTTCTTCCCATAAAATATTCATGACTTGTAATTCCGAATCAAACAATTTAACTTGCATACGCGCATGCTCCTTTTCTTAAGTGGACTATTGCAATAGTCCACAAACTAATACTACTATGGTAGTCTGTGGTTGTCAAGACTATTGAGATAGTCTGTTGGGGAGAATCCATTTTACGAGCATTAGTAAAGTCTTCTTTGGTTATAAGGTATGTAAAATATGATTTTCATTGTACTCGCAACCGTTTCGTTCAAACCGAGTTAAAACGGAGATGTTGGATAAAATGCTTAAAGAATAGATACATTTAGAAGAGTAAAGGACGGGGGGTTTTAGTAGAGGATCCTTTTGTTGCGGACCAGAGACGATTGTACATCAAGTGGTTCGTAATTTAATTAAGTTAGATAACAGCTGGATCAGTTGCTGCATAGCATCTCAAAAAGTTCTCCTGAATCGCTGTACTTCTGATACACATAATTTCCCACTTTTTTACATAAAACCATTTTAAGTAAAAAGCGAAATGTAAGTTGGTTTCTTCAACGCCAAGAGAAAATAGGCTTTGAATAACAATAATGCTGTTTCATAACTAATAAAGTATACATTAAAATCAGGATTATGATTATATTAAGAATCAATTAATAATTACAAGGAGGGAAAAATGTGAAAAAATTTAATGCAACATTTTTTTTACTTTTATGTTCTATATTGATTATGGGCTTACCCGTTTCTGCTCAAGAATTAAAGCCTACCAATGTTGTTAGTTTCCATGGTGAAAGTGAAAATTGGGTGGCTTCTTTTTCAACTGATTTGTTAGAGGGAGGAATAACCACTGAAGGCAATTTAAAATATAAAGGGAAAGATGTTGATTCTGTAGGACAAGTTTCATGCACATATGAAACAAGTGCAGGTGGACTTGCAATGTTTAGTCTATTAGCAGGTACTTCAATCGGTTCTCCCGTTGGAGAAAAAGGTACTCTTTCTACCAAAGGACTTGGTGGGAATGTAAATTTATATTCCAAAATCGAAGTTGTTAAAGTGACGGTAAAATGGGATGGGAAAACTGAATTATTTAATCTATATAAATAATAAAAATTAACGATGAAAATTGCATATATGGTCGACAGTTGCCAAAAATATATCACCAGGGGCTGTCCCAAAAGTCATCAAAGTGACCTCATTTTGTTTTTTTTTTGCATATTTTTAATATCTCCTCTTCTGGTATATTTTTAGTTTTGTCGACCTTAATTATTTTAAACTTCGCCTTTTCAATAGCTTCTCCTTCTCCAGGTGGTTCAACGCTAAAACGTATTACATATAAGTCATTCGGCGGATTATGCGCTCCTTCATAGGTAAGCAACTGTGCAGTAATTTCATGTCTATTACTAGATTCTTCAATCCGCTTAATGTTTAGTATTTTTTGACAACCATATGCCTTACCACCCGTTATTTCATTGAAATATTCAGCGAATTGATACAAGAGTGCCTCTTCTAAAAGATCCTTTCTACTTATTTCATACGCATACTTATTTGCAGATGTTGCAGCTGATTGAGATACAAAAGTACAAAATAATATGAAAGTAGACACTGCGAGTAATTTTTGCTTAATCACAAATTTTCCTCCTAATTTTTAAAGTTAGTCTGCCCAATTAAAAATAATATTATTATGCTTTATAGCTCATTAATTAGAGACGTATATGAAGTTATAAAAAAAAGGCGTTTACTCAACAACATGTATAATGAAGCATTGGCAAGAAGTTGAGCCGAACTATATAGCAGATAATTTTTTAGGTGTAGTAAAATGGATTGCAAATGATTAAATAAAGAATAAGCGGTGAATAAACAAACGTGGACTTTAGTGGAAGTTTATCGAGTTGCAATGGAGCTCTTTTTTCTTGTTTACTAACGGAGCAGGTTATTTGCAGAGTGTTGTTTAACTTGTGGTCAACAATCGGGCCATATTGTTGAATAAGGATAGTTGTTATTAATCTGGGCAAAATATGATTTGTTAAATAATCTTTTTAGTAGAGGATTGACGTGAGAATTCGGATTTTATTACTACTCACTCTCGTCTGTTCTCATTTTTCGTCGATAGCAAGTGCAGAAGCCCCACTAACAGCTTTATTTATCCGTGATCATCAGTTATGGCTCAAAAAGAGTGGTCAAGAAATACAACTTACGAAGAACCGATATGTGTATACTCCGAAATGGTCGTATGACGGTCGTTTCATTGGATTTATTGATGGTGATGAAAAGGGAGAAAAATCGGATTTATTCATTTATGATACAAAGGAAAAAGAAAGCTACCAACCTTACGTAAGGGTCGTAACATCTGACTTTAAATGGTCCCCGAACAAAAATCAGTTGGCCTACAATGATCAAGGTCTATTAAATGTGACAAAAATAAAGAATGGCCGGCCGCAAGGATTTGAAAATGTCTCATTAGGCGTTAGTGGTTTTGAATGGTTTCCGAACGGGAAAGAATTTATTGTTTCCTCACAATCCAACTTACTTCCCACAGGATGGAGTCCAATCCCACTTTATAGAATTCCAGTAGATGCAAATCTTGCTAAAGATAAAATAAAGGCTTTTTATACGATTCAAACTAAAGAACCTGATTTGTTTGGAATTGATGCCAATTATTTTAAGTGGAGTTCTGATGGGAAGTGGGTTAGCTTTTTAGTTGTCCCTACAGCTTCTTGGTCCATGGACAGTAATACATTAAGTGTATTATCATCACAAGGAAAACACTTTCAAGCAATGGGAAAAATGTTAGAGTTTAAAGACTGGTTTAAGTGGGCTCCTACTGCCAATCAATTGGCTTATATTTCAGGAGAAGGAAGATTTTTCGTTGAAAACAAGAGAATGACGATTGCCGAAATCCCAATATTTAAACAGCAAAAAGAATACACACCTAAAGGTTTGTAGACCTTGATCTGGAATGGTACTCTAAAGATTTTGTAATTGTAGCTCGTGCAAAAGAAAACAAGGAGTGGAAAGAAGGACCTGTGCCAACTATGTTCACGTCACTTTATGCTATAAACATAAGAACAGGAGAGCAAAAACAAATCTCATTTCCAGGGAAGAATGAACTTGACGAAGATCCTCAAGTTGTTGGACCTTACCTTACTTGGTTTCGAAAGATGGCAGAGCAAACTAAAGGTGATGGGTGAAAAATGCTTTAAATGGTCAAGAGCATATATGGCTTAAAAATGTAGATTACGCTCCAACGTTTTTTATACCGGAGCAAAGTTCTTAAGAATATGTTGAAAAAATCTTATTCAGCAATCGGGAGAGATGTTGTGAATAAGATTCACTTTTCATCTTCAACTAACGCGGGCTTTAATTGAAGATGAATAAATAAAAAAAGTTGATACCTTGAGAGGAAATCGGCTTTTTTTTATGGGGTGGAACTTCCTTGGTGTTGTAAATCGGTATCTACACTTACTAAAAAAAGGTTTAATGCTTCTTTTTTTGATAAGAAAGTAAATGTTAGTTATTAAATATAAATACAAACCATAATTGGGGATTCAATCGTAAACAAGGTATATGAGTTTAGGGTGTTAAAGAGGATGTCTCAAAAGGATCTGGCAGATGCAGTTGGCGTCTCCAAACAAACTATTTTTGTTATGGAAAAGAATAATTACTCACCCTCTTTAGTGTTAGCCTATAGAATTGCAAATTTTTTTGAAGTAGATATTAATGAAATATTTCCATATGTAGGAGAGGAAGATAACAATGATTGATGTATTAGACAGATGGATGCTTGAAAGCGTAGTAAATTTTAATGTTTTTGTAGGAATTACGACATTGATTTATATTGGTTCTTTGCTGGTTCTATTTTTGTGGGAAAGAAGTTTGGTAAACCAGACGAAAGAACAAATTCCATATATTTAAGTCATTTCTAGTATGTTTACTACCCAATTGCTTATGACTGGTTTGTTTATTTCAATAGTTGACAATGATGTCCAATATTTCCGTCAGTTCTTAAATATTATTCCAAGCGATTGTATTCCTTGTAGGTGCAATAAATGCTTTCAGACTATACATAAAAGATTTCAATTAAAACTTAATAAAAAAGAGCCTTATTTTCTACTCTAAGAAAATAAGGCTCTTTTTATGTCAAAATTTACTTAGCATATATTTTCGCTAAAATATGGGTGGCACCCAATAAAATAAAGCGTTAATCTTTCCAAAAGCACTCGTTTAGCTTTGTGCAGCAAATAAGAAATCCCACTCCTACATTTGCATACGTTTTTCATTTCGTTACATAAAAAATTCCCTCAACTCATTATGATTGAGGAGATAATCACATAGTTTCGTTTATATTAAATTGTGTGTACAATTTAACATTCAAGACCAGTATCAAAAGTTGGTATAATTCTCGTTGAACTTACACGATGTTGTTGAACTTGTAACACTTTCACAATAACATCCATAACGATTTTTTCACGTATTGTT
>NZ_JBNNTI010000079.1:0-8071 GCF_050278625.1 Viridibacillus sp. NPDC096237
TATTCGAATTCATGGAACACTGGGCTATTTAACACCGGTGGAATTCAAGCAACAGTCCTTATAAAAGTTGTCCAGTTTAGTGTTGACACACCACTCCAATTAAAGTGAATTACTATGCTCGAATTTAGTGGGTCTATGCTCGAATAAATAATGTAATTTCCCTTAACAACAAAAAAGGGCAATTCAATAAGAGTTTAACTCCTATCAAATCACCCTAACTTTGTTTAAACATTGATTTAACAGCATTTCTACTGCTAAATTTAAATATGGAGACGGCGGGAGTCGAACCCGCGTCCAGAAACTCCAATACTCAAGCTTCTACGCGTGTATCTTGCCTATTTAGGATTCACGCTTCAATAGCCAGCCCCTAGAGCCACAAGCGATTGAGAGCCTTCCATAATTATATACTTAACGATTTTCTCCACTAGAGAGTATTACATATTTACGAACTAGGTTCAAAGACCTTACTGATTCCATTGTATATCAATTAGTTATTAAAAGGAATTGTTTCATAAGCAACCTCAATTCGTATGAGAGTTACAGGTCAACATTACCATTAAAATGTTTTTAACACAGCTTTTACGACCGCCCTGTGGTACTACTGTGAATTCATGTATGACTCTCATCCACAATCCGAACTTCATTATTAACTTTTAATAACATGAAAATTTTACTCCTCAGTTTCAGGAGAGACTAAAATACTAAGACCATCTTCTTCTCCATAATCCCACATTTTCACCCAAGGATATGTGTTTTCAGGTAGAATAAAAGTCCGCATTTCTAATGGTTGAATTGTTGACATATCACATTTTGTGCCATGTACCTCGGTTGCTGGATGTATGCTTACTTCTCTGCCAGTATCGTTATAATATACAAATTTCAAGTTTTCCCCTCCATTTAAGGCACTAAATTCTGTTGGCTTAGATGTAATGTCATACATTACGCTTACAAACGCCAATATAACAACGTTTTCGTTTTTAATTATATCCAGAAAAAACACAGTGCTGAAAACCAATTTGAACTTATTTCCTCCTAGATTAAACTATTTATAATTGGAGTTAATTCGCTTTTATATGACTCATTTTTTCTCTTTAATTCCTCAACTTGAGCATCCAATACCTCAAAGTATTTAGGTATTAAATCCTTAATATAACTATCCATATAACCCCAATCTGGTAACTCACTCTTTTCATTTTCTACGGGTAGTTCAATAATTGTATCTGCTATCGCATCACGGTTAAACTTTGTGCCATAATCAAACTCACCCGTTTTAACTGATTTTTTCATACTCGTTATAATATATAAAGCTATTCTTTCTGTTAATTGAAAAAGCTCCTTCTCAATGCCATTCTCATCTTCTATTAATAATGGTTTTAATACCTGCAAATGACTTTTACCTATAAAATCATTCTTTTGATAGTAAATTGTTTCATATACAGATGTTACTGTATCACTTAGAGTAATAACGTTTCCCTTATTATTAGCAGGATATAGGCTATAACCTCCTAATCCATTATTATTTATAGTATTAGTAATAAAAGGAACTTTACCAACGTCACTAATAATCATGTCATCGTTAACATTACCACCAATAGTATTAGAAGGAGTTATAGAAAAAAGTTCTTTAATTTTAAATCTCTTAAATATCATCATTATCACTCCGTTTACTTTCCTTAGCAATGAAATCTAAATACTTACCGATAGTTTCCAAGAAATCTTCTTCTTTAGGTTTTATATCTGGTAGTGATGCATAATCTTTATACATAAATTTATATTTAACTACTTTTTTCTTCAAAGGTTTTTCGAAATATTCACTATTTGATAATAAAGTATCATCTAAGAAATTATTAACAATATAATCTGTTAAATGTTCGTATATTTTCTCTGTTTTTTCTGAAGGCAACCCTCTTTTAGCACCCTTAGTATGCACTTCATCTTTTTTTAATTTAATAAATGTTACAATATCACCAATCTCTTTGACTTTATTATCAACCTCTATTTCTTCTTTAAATATTTGTTGAAAACCTGATTCAAATACAAATATAGCAACATCTGTACCTACAGTCTTATTTTTTGTTTTAAATTGTCCTTTTGGTAAATCTATAACTGCTAATAATCTATTATTTAAGAAAATTTCTTCTTTTATAGCATCCTGTCTTTCAGTACTTTTATTAAATGTATTTTTAGGAATAATAATTGCGGCTTTCCCACCTTTTTTCATATAGGATAATCCATTTCTTACATATTCTAAATGATTATCGTATGGTGGGTTAAATAATAATTTTGTAAATTCTACACCTTCAAATACAACATCTAATTTTCTTTTTTCACCTGTTAGCTCTTTACCTATTAAAGAATCTCCTCTAAATATATGAGATTTACCATCTCCATGTAACATCATATTGGATACACAAGTAGCAAACATATTAGCATCAAATTCTACACCCCATAGATTTTCTGCTTTTATAGATTCTATTTTCTTTTCCCTCTCTGTTAAAGACAAAGTAGTATCACTCATTATCAAATTTTCAATGCGCTTCATTGCAGCAATTAAAAATCCACCTGTACCTACAGTTATATCTAAGATGTAATCATTTTCATCTATAGAAATTATATCCGACATAAACTTTGTTAAATGACTTGGAGTCAAAACTATATCCCCTGCACTCCCCCCTATAGCCATATACTTAGTAAATATATCAAATAAATAACCTAACAGGTCAATATGTGTGCTTTCTTTCATTAAGTCTACTACAGAATAGCCAACAGCTGACTTAGTTAAGAGTTCATCAGTAATTATTTTCAATGGCATATCCAAAACTTTCCCTTTTTTGTTAATGACATTTGTTTGCAGCTCTGGTTCTTCTTTTATGAAATAAAAACTTCTTAATAACTGTTTTTTCTTGGCAGTATCAAACTTACTTTCAGGAAGCGCTTCTTTAATAGTTTCAAATAATAATGACGGTCCTTTTCTATCATTAAATTGAGCAATAATAGTGTCATCTTCATTTATACCTATTAACAATCCACAAACCAATAGTAATCTTTTATATGGGTCTAATTTCAACGAAACATCAATACTTTTTGATAACTTCGCTGCTACAGATTTTACATGGGTTACATTTTCTATAGAATCAATCGAACTTAACCTTAAAATATCACCATTTATATATGTAGAAAGCTTGTCTTTGCCAATTCTATCCCATTCTTTAAAACATGGTATCTTTACCATTTTTATGTTATCGCCAATATCAACCAATTCTTTTACATACTTATCAATTACTGCACCTTCTTTAAAGAAATATAGAGCATTAGCTCCTAATTCCTCTCCTGCTACAGCAATCCCAAATATTTCTTTTATGTCACTAGTTTTACTTAATAATTCTTTCGCATAGTGATACAAATCAGTTAATGCATACTTATATAGTCCTTCTTCTTTATGCATTGTTTCAAAAGAACCCATTTTTCCGCTATCTTTTTTGTCCTCAATAATAATAAGTCTTTTATTTTTTTCTGCTCTTTTTTTGCCTTCAGAAAAGATACAAAATTCTAATTCCATTCGAGATTCTTTTAAACTTTTAGATAAAAACTTCTTCCCTCGTAAGGGTTTAATCTCAGCATTGCCATTAGAAGGAATTATATAATTATAATTAAATTCACTTGATTCATAACCTTGACTTTTTAATTTATCAATTATTTTAGTATCTACAGAACCTTTTTCTCCCATCAATTCATTCCACCTATTCTATTAATAATACATTTTAAATATCCAATTCTAATTTTAAGTTTTTTCTTTTCGCTTCGACTCAAAATTTCTTTTGATACTGTGTTAGCAAACTTACCTAACACTCTTTTTTATCATCAACTATAAAAAATGTAGAAATTATCCCTCCACCTTAAACAAGAAGAATATAATATTCTATCCCTATTCAGAGTAGAGTATATTAGTGCTTCTAATTTAAATTATACACAGCTATTAGAACTTCGTACAATACCTCAAGAATTTATAAGAAACTTTAAATAGCTCATCGACAAAACCTTTATTATAGTTATCTATAACTCCCATCTTCTCTATTTATCCATTACTATGGAATATTCATACGGTACATATACACTTTCATTGATAGAATTACCTTTAATAACATCATTCTTTACAATTTTATATACAAATAATTTCTTGTGGTAGACGTACATTCTCGTACGAAAGAAATACCTCTATAAACATAATTCTTGCTGATTTTTTGTTATTTCATACGGTATACATATTTAACACAGATTGAGGGGATGGTATAGCTATATTGTAAATTCAATTGTGATACTGGTAATAAGTTGATAAATCCCCCTTTCCATAAACACATATAAAGCTACTTTAAAACTTAATTATGAGTTGTTTTCGCAGTTATACTAGGCAAATGTTTATTTAATAAACGTTAAAAAAGCAATCACTCTTGAATACAGTGACTGCCTTAATAACCATTATTCACTTATTATGTATTTACTTTTTTTATATGAACGATGCTCTTTACTATATTTGTTCTTCTCTACATTATATACTTTATGAGACTTTTTCTAATTATTTTCCACTCCAAAACGTTCGTATATTCGGAATTTTATTCTTTCTTGTATTTCATCTATAACTAGTTGAATACATTTTTTTGAACAGTATTTATCATTAGATTGATGATAATGACCATAAATTCTCCACCAGCTTGTATCATTTTTACTTGATACTTTTTTCTTGCAAGTTTTACATGTAAATCCCCAATCTTTTTTTAATGTTTTTCTAAACTCTGAATTAATTGCACTTGGACCATTTTGAAAAATATAATGTTCAATTTCATTGTCAGCATTTTGTTTTTTAAGCCTAATCATATCTTCTTGGCTCATATTAATATACGCATTTGTCATTCCTTCAATTAAAGAAACAGCTACTTCAGGTTTAATCTCATATCCCCAGTTATCAAAAACACGAACTTTTTCTACTTTTTCTTCATAAACGAACTTATAAGCCGTATTTCTTGAGTTTTTTGTAAATTCCTCTAATATGTTATTTCCCATTAAATCCCTCATTCTTTATAAAATATTTCATAAAACTAAAAGTAAATTAATTTATATTTTTGTCATTTTTCACCCAAAAAGCCACAAAAACATTTTATTAATATAAACATAATTCTTAATTGTTTGATTCAGTAAGGTTTTTTAAGATTATGGGAGTGGAGGTGTTTTATAGAAGTTTCCTACTTTTTAAGCTTTAAATTTTATTTCTTCATTGTTAAGCCACTTATATAATAAAGTTCTCATTCTTAAACTTGGAATATAGACTTTAATTGATTCAGGTTCTTCCTTTCTAATTGCACTTCTCCAAATCCACTGTAATAAATCACTTACAGCTAGTAAATCCTCATTAACCTTAACCCCTACATCTGTAAAAAAGGTCTTTTCGATTGGATTCAAATAACGATTGTAAAAAAAAGCTAAATTCCTCTTGTTTTGATGTTCATTTGTTGCTCTTGTCGTCCATGGAATAAAGCCTATTGTATAACCTTTACCTTGAAGCTTGAACTGCATTGATTTCTTGGTTGTCCATAAGTTATCTTTAGATTTCCCAAAACATCTAAAGTATGTATATAAGTTTTTCTTTAGTCGTCCTACTACTGCATCATTCGCATTTTTTAGCCAAGTTGCAGAGAGTTCATTTCCTCTTACCTTTCCATCTGATACATAGTTATAATTCATCTTCCCTTCATAAATATTAATTAAGTTCTTATATCTACTACGACCTTCTGAATGTGAATCATATTCAACTAAACAGTATGTATTCCCTAATTTTTCAACATCCTTATATGTATACGCTATATTAAATAAATCATAATAATATCTTTGAATTTGCCCATCAAATAAATATGTCAATATGTAAGTTTCTTCAAATAAATCAAACACTTTTGCAGGAAATGTCCAAAATAATACATCTCGATGCAAATAAAGATTCCCTTGCTGTGCATGATATTTTATATTTGCATAGCGACTATCAAATACACCATTATAACTGTCGTCAAGCCAAATTACTTTTCTATCTCTTACTTCAATCTTGTGGGAGTCTAATAGAATCCCAATATCTTGCTTTGTCACCTTTTCCAATTTCTCAATAACATTAGCAACTTCATCTAGAATTAATATGTACCCCGCATCCTTTAATAGTTCCATGACTTCATCATCTAACAATCTAAATAATGCATGGGTTGTAACTATACTCTGTCCGTTTGTAAGTAATTCTTTGAAGTGGTTTAGCTTGCTTCCTTTGCCAAGCTTAGAGTCTGGTTCTACAAGAAATGGACAATCAATTAAAATGTTATTATGTATTTCGTCTAAATAAGGAGAAATGTATATAAACTTTTTACTTTTTTGATGTCGGTTCATATACTCCTTTGACCATGATGTTTTACCTTTCCCCATAATCGAATCAATAACTGTTATTTTTTTCAATTTAAACTTTCCTTTCTATTTTTTAAGGTGCATTAGAATTATTCTATAAAGATGTACTGCATTTTATAATATGCAAAAGTGCAAAAACTAAAAATAAACCCTTTTGTACCAACGGTTTCAGGCTTTACTTCTTAAAAAAGAATATATAAAAGTGCTTAAAATAATGTTTCTTCTTTTTCTCCATTAACAAAACCCAAGCCGTTAAATCTCCGCTTCGCTCCGATTCATCGTCTCCACAGTCACAACTATCGTTGCGACTGTGAAATTATTTTTATTCATGTTGTTATTATGTATAAATGGTTGTCCAATTTAATCTATGTCTTCTATGTCATCTTCATTAAGATGTACTTTACTTATTAATTTCTTTCCTATAATTGTTTCGAATTCTTCTATTCATTTTTATCAAGAAAATTAAGCAAATCAATTACCCCTTGTTTTTTTACTAGTATTCTCCTGAGAAAATATACTATTCAAAGAGTGCAAAGCATTTAAATAGTTACCACCGTTGGTTCCATACAAGAAGCCACTTGCATCATTAATTTCCTGTTCTCTATTCTTTATTTCAAGCAATACTCGTATTTCATCCTCGTGAGGGTCAATCACCTTAGGTAATCCGTACGCATCATATTCCACATATGAATCAATTGATGAACGATATTCATAATAAGCTAACTGAATATCAATCTCATTAATATTCTCCTTAATCAAACCTTTAAACTGCGGAGTTTGAGATAATCGTGTTGTTAGTTCATTCGATACCTTTCTCTCTCCTTTTACCCAATCATAAACAATTTGTAAACTAATGCTAGATTCATCCACTACAACTTCTACTTGATTCATTTCCATTATTTTCATCTCCAATATTTTTTTCTCCAATTTTAAAATTCTGTTGACAACAGATATACTTTTCATGTACTATAGTATTATAGGTATATTATATATTTAAATTAGGAGTGTTCTGATTATAGCACCTTATCTTATTTTTAACAATATATTTTTTTACCATTCCCTCTACATAGCTACAAATATATTATTTCACCCTTACCCAATCACCTTATCCAAATCCTAATTACGTTCAACTAGACTAATCCTAACTTAATCATTTCACCACTTTCAGAATAAAAATTAGCATATACCAATCAATTAATTGTTACAGTTTTTGATTTAATTTATCGAATTCAACTCTCTATTTGTTTCCAAATATTCGTTTACAAAACACCCTGATTGCAGGGACGGAAGTGCTAATAGTATTTACTAGATACTCCTCCTTCACTTTTGTTAAAAGTACCCCCCATTCATCTCAACCCCAAAAATACTTAGTATAAAAAGGTAATTAATTGATTACTACCCACAAGAAATCTCAAATAACTAATAAGACTATCAATATATAAAAACCTGATTTTACCCATTTATTTCTATACACAATCTTTAATAACTTTAGTTTATTCTAGTATCTTATACGAACTATACCCACTCCCCCTTAAAGCAAAATGCTGGTATGTCAACACTAAACTGGACAACTTTTATAAGGACTGCTGCTTGAATTCCACCGGTGTTAAATAGCCCAGTGTTCCATGAATTCGAATAT
>NZ_JBNNTI010000080.1:0-1624 GCF_050278625.1 Viridibacillus sp. NPDC096237
TCACCCGTTGCTCCAGTGTCTCCGGTTGCACCTGTTGCTCCAGTTGCTCCAGTTTCACCTGTTGCTCCAGTTTCACCTGTTGCTCCTGTTGCTCCTGTTGCTCCAGTGTCGCCTGTTGCACCTGTTGCACCAGTATCACCTGTTGCTCCAGTTGCACCTGTTGCACCTGTTGCTCCAGTGTCGCCTGTTACACCTGTTGCACCAGTATCACCCGTTGCTCCCGTTGCTCCAGTTGCTCCGGTATCACCCGTTGCTCCAGTGTCTCCGGTTGCACCTGTTGCTCCAGTTGCTCCAGTTTCACCTGTTGCTCCAGTTTCACCTGTTGCTCCTGTTGCTCCAGTGTCGCCTGTTGCACCTGTTGCTCCGGTGTCGCCTGTTGCTCCAGTTGCACCTGTTGCTCCAGTGTCACCCGTTGCTCCAGTTGCTCCAGTGTCACCCGTTGCTCCAGTTGCTCCAGTTTCACCAGTTGCTCCAGTGTCACCTGTTGCTCCTGTTGCACCAGTGTCACCCGTTGCTCCAGTTTCACCCGTTGCTCCAGTTTCACCTGTTGCTCCAGTTGCTCCGGTTGCACCTGTTGCACCTGTTGCTCCAGTTGCTCCTTTTGCTCCGGTCGCTCCTGTTGCTCCAGTTGCTCCTTTTGCACCAGTTGCACCTTTTGCTCCGGTCGCTCCAGTTACACCTGTTGCTCCAGTTACACCTGTTGCTCCAGTTGCACCTTTTGCTCCGGTCGCTCCAGTTACACCTGTTGCTCCAGTTGCTCCTGTTGCTCCATTTCCCCTTGCAACTAATAGAGCTACATCGTCAACTAAAACATCTGCCGTTCCTACTTGTGGAAGATTATTAATTAAAATAAAGGCTTGCGTTGAGCCTGGAGGAGCTGGAGTCGTGGTTTGATAGATCTCAAGCCAAGTATCATTATCTGCAGAAGGAATACGATCCCCCGGAATATTTACAAAGAGACCGTTTCCAAGCAAATTGAACATACTATCAAAATAATTGACTTGTATCTGTATAGGAGCAGCCAGGGTAGATCCTACTTTGGCTAATGAAACCAGAAACTCCAATCCCTCTCCCGCATTAACAGGAACGGTTTGAGAGATAAAAGAGAGCGCGTTTCCGCCTTGTAACCTCACCGAAAAAAAACCTGAATGTGAATATTGGCTAGAAATCGTTGCATTCATGCCAACCCAAGGGGTCAACGCTCCTGTTTCAAAACTTCCGTTAACTATTAAATTTTGAATGGTCATGTTGTTCACCTCCTTTCAAATAAATTTACTTTAAAAATCAAAGTCTCGTATACTATGTTTTTTACTTTTAGATTGTGACGGCTCTTATCCTTATTTTGATTCGCACTCGATTCTTTCTAATAAATTTACTTTAAAAATCAAAGTCTCGTATACTATGTTTTTTACTTTTAAATTACGACTGCTCTTATCCTCATTTTGATTCGCACTCGATTCTTTCTAATAAATTTACTTTAAAAATCAAAGTCGTATACTATGTTTTTTACTTTTAGATTGTGACGGCTCTTATCCTTATTTTGATTCGCACTCGATTCTTTCTAATAAATTTACTTTAAAAATCAAAGTCGTATACTATGTTTTTTACTTTTAGATTACGACGG
>NZ_JBNNTI010000080.1:1715-7966 GCF_050278625.1 Viridibacillus sp. NPDC096237
TACGACGGCTCTTATCCTCATTTTGATTCGCACTCGATTCTTTCTAATAAATTTACTTTAAAAATCAAAGTCTCGTTATACTATGTTTTTTACTTTTAGATTACGACGGCTCTTATCCTCATTTTGATTCGCACTCGATTCTTTCTAATAAATTTACTTTAAAAATCAAAGTCTCGTTATACTATGTTTTTTACTTTTAGATTGTGACGGCTCTTATCCTCATTTTGATTCGCACTCGAATCTTTCTAATAAATTTACTTTAAAAATCAAAGTCTCGTATACTATGTTTTTTACTTTTAGATTGTGACGGCTCTTATCCTCATTTTGATTCGCACTCGAATCAAAGTAGATTAAAAACTAATTAAAATATGGAAACGAGTAATCTTGTGTATGCTTTCTAAAATAAATTATGTAGAAGTCAACGACCTTATTTTTTTATTCTTTTTGTCGGCTCCAGCAGGTGGAATTAAAAACTGATGTGCTTTTTGGAAAGTTTTTTGTTGCTGCATCAATCTCAACTACCTCGAAATCTCCTTCAAAACAATCAATAATTCCTTTCATTTAGTCACTTCTTTTCTGTTCTTATTGAAAATTCATACCATTACAACCGTAAGAATGTGTTTTGAACCTCTCATTTTTAAACAATTTTATTGTCATTACACAAAATGGGTATTAACAAAAACAGGAGAAAGTGGATGATATTCGCCACTTTCTCCTGTTATTTATTCCTCTAATTCATGTTGTGTTTCCTATAATGAGATGGCTTCTTTCTAATGCATCCCGTGATTGTATTAACGGTTTCTTCATTAAATGCCAGCCAACAGTAACATTGTGTTTATGTTCGGCCTTTAAATTTTTCTCTTTGATGTATTTCCCAATCCGCTTGTTTAATTGCTTTCCAATGATGGTATAGCGTTGCTCAAGATCATTTAGAGGCAACAAGCGATTCGTGTTTGTCCGTAAGTAGAATTGCTGATCACGTGTATTACGCCTCATTCTTATTTGTATTTTTCAAGAAAACCTATGTCATGAATTGGCCATATCGTTATATCAGCGTTTCCTACTATTTTACTCATTGGAACCAAACCGATAATCCGACTATCAGTGCTATTTCTACGGTTGTCCCCCATCACAAAGACGTATCCATCTGGAATTACTGACATCTGAGTGTATTCTTCTAGTGTGAAGTCTTCAGTTAGTGTATCGCCATCCAGCAAGCTACTTTTATATTTATTTAAAAAGGGTTCATCATGTGGTTGCCCATTAATATATAATTGGTCGCTCTTATATTCAATATGATCTCCAGGTAAGCCAATTACACGTTTTATATAGTCCTTGTCCTCTGTTGCATGGAATACAATAATGTCAAAACGATCTGGTTGCCCGATTTTACTAACAATCATTCTTTCGCCACTTTCTAAAGTAGGCATCATTGACTCACCTTCTACGATAATGGGCGTAAATAAAAAGAAGCGCATAATAAAAGCTAGTCCAACTGCAATGAATAAGGCTTTTGCCCATTCCCAAACGGAATTCTTTTCTGCTTTTACATTTGTCATTAATTTCTCTCCTTTAGTATCGCAATTCATTATGTCTATAGTGGAGACTTTCATTAGTTAACATTATTCCATTTGTTTAATATATGAATGCAAAAGCATTTCATTCAGCCTTTACATATAACGGTCATATTTAGCAAAATGCTCCAATGATTTCGTTTTTTTTGAGATAATATTTCATACCATAACTGCTTCCTTTTACAAAACGAGGACTATACATGATAAGATATTAATGGTATCTTATCCGTTTTCATTGAAATTAGACTACTATTCATAAGTTGCGACAATTTTGTGAAGAGATACCATAACGAATAACAACTTAGAGAGGTATTATAAATGAAGAAATCAACTATTTTATTAACAAGTGCGATGAGCTTTTCATTATTATTTAGCGGCTTATCAGCAACAACAGAAACATCTCCAACTACAACAGCTTCTAAAATGCATAAACAAATTACACAGGTCAGTGCCCCCGTAAAGAAGATACAAACTTTATACATATCAAATGTTCGAGAGAATGCAGGTACAAAATATAAAGTCATTGCTTCAGCAAAAAAGGGGAAGGTTTTCACTTCATATGCAACTAAAAAAGTAGGTTCTACTACTTGGCATAAGGTAAAGATCAATAACAAAACAGGTTGGATCTCTAGTACTGTAGTTAAAAGCTATTCGAGTAAAACGTTGAAAGTACCTTTTGTAAGTCAATTAGCACCTGTGAACGCTCCATTTGGATGTGAAGGAGCAAGTTTGTTAATGGCTTTAAAATACAAAGGGTATTCAAATGACGGATTACGTACATTCTTAGATGAAATGCCAAAAGATAAAGGTGGTAATCCTTATAAAGGTTTTGCTGGTGGCAATCCTTATGCTAACCAAAATGGCGTATTCCAATCCATCTTCCCGAAACCATTAACTGCTTACGGAAAAGAATACAGCAGTAATGTAGCAAATGGCTCAGGATACTCTACTACTCAAATCAAAAAAGAGTTAGATAAAGGAAATCCGGTCGTTGCTTACGCAACATTAGATTTTAAAAAGCCTGTTTGGGCAAAGTGGAATATGGGCAGTGCAGGTACAAAAAAAATCGTTGATAATATGCATGTCGTTACAGTAATCGGACACAACAGCAATGGCTCTTACTATGTAGCAGATCCAAATAGCAAAAAGGAAAAATATTGGGTAAGTAAAACGAATTTTGAACGAGCGTACAACGCACTTCAATGGAGCGTTGTAGTACGTTAAAAATAGTAGGTAACAGTCATTCACTCTGAAAAAGTTGCATAAGTATAGAAAAAGATAGATAAAGCAGACAATAATTGCTTGAAATCTATCTTTTTCTTTTACATTTGATGATAGATTTTATGACATTCTATATTGTAGTCATCATTCTCTTCATAAATTCTCATCTAATATCATATTAACTTATAGACAAACAGTCAGACTGAGTGAGGATGGTATAGTGAATATAATTTGGGTAATTGGTTATGTGTACACTGTAATAGGATTTAGCGCAGGTGGTGTAATTGCTTGGATATTAAGAGGAGTTCAAAAGAAAATTGATATCATTTACGGTATTTGCGCTGGACTAACTCTAGGTTTGTTAAGTTTTGAGATTACTCCTGAGGCAATCATTCTTGGAAATTGGATAACGTTCATCTTCGGTTTCTTAACAGGTGTAGTATTGTTTCAAATTGCTCATAAAGTTTTGCATGTTCTATTTGGTGCAACGAAAAACCATGTAAAAAATGGCGCATTAAAAACTGGGATATTATTAATGCTTAGCATTACATTTCACAATTTACCTATAGGGATTGTGCTAGGTGCAAATCAAAATTCAACTGTCAAGGAATCCCTGTTACACACCATTCTATTACATAATTTGCCTGAAGGAATTATCGTATTTACCCCATTATTTATAGCTGGTCTTAGCGTATGGACATTGTTCTTTTTAACTTTGATCATTTCTCTTCCAGTTGGTATTGGAGCTTACATAGGTAATTCAATTGGAATCGGCAATCCTATAATTTGGTCGTTTGCCATTAGTTTAGCTGCGGGGACAATTTATATGGTCACTATCAAAGAGGTATTATTAGAATCTATTAAAGATTCATCAGGTATTTTATTAATAGCTGTTATCAGTTTTTTTGCAATGGGTGCGTTTTTATTTTTTATATAGTATTATTGACAAATATCAACCTAAAATTACTAATAGCATAGTTACTTCTTAATAATTTTAAGGCACCTAGATAATTGAACCTAAAAAAACTGGTCAACTAACCTGACCAGCTTGCTGAAATTATTTAACGATTATCATGATAATTAAAAATAGCGGGATAATAAAAAACGGTAAAATATTTCTACCCAAGACTCCGTATTCTTTATATTTACGCCACCCAAATATTATTTCTATGCTACTTATTAACATTATTATCGCCCCTAAAAATATATAGCTTGGCGTAACATTAATCGACTCATTAAAATTCAATAAACCTAGAGCTACGAAGGATATTATTATTGAAACGACAATTCTCATTGGACTTTGTTTCACTCGCACTTTTGGGAAGCTTATATTAAAAGCTCTAATTAAAATGATTTTAATTAAATATTTTAAAACTAATACTACGCCTAATCCTATGAATATATTTCTCCATTCATGATTTTGCTCTTCAATCTGCATTAAATCTTTTAGTATAGAGCGGTCATTCAGTTGGAAAAATTCCTTCGTTTCCCAATCTTGAACATATAACGCCTGATTGTTATCATCAAATATTTTTAATTGTATTTCCTGGTGCTTAACAACTATTATTAAATCTGCAATAGCTGTTAATTGTTCAATGTCTATTTGTTTAGTTTTATTATTTTGTATATGGGTGTAAATCGAATTTATATATGAGGTATCTGTTACTTTTTGAACATTAAAATAAGCTTTTGATTTTTTGCCATAAAACTTTTTACTATTGGTTACGTCATTTTCAAGACTAAGTGTATAAATTGATTTAATCTGTTGACTTGATACCCCCTCTAAACCAACAGAAGCACCGTTGAAAGGCTTCTCATTATCGTTAGAACTTATTGTGATGACAGTAATTAAGAATACGATACAAGTAGCGATAAGGACTAGAGGATATTGGAGTCGTGGCCAAAAGCTAGGCCTAGTATCTACTTTTTCAATTTTTTGTAGTAATTCGTCATAAGCGACTTGCTGTTTCTGTAAATCACGAGGAGGATTTTTTAGCTTGTTGAATTCTTTATCAAAGTTCTGTGACATATGTATATCCCCTTTCCTCATATATCTTTTGTAGCGCCTTCAAAGCTCTGGCAGTATTGTTAGTTACTTGCTTTTCGGTGCATCCAAGGAAAGCTGCCGCTTCTTTGACAGATAACCCATCAATTTTCCGTAAAACTATAGCTTCCCTATAAGATAGTTTTAATCCCTTAAGCGCCTCATATAATGTAGCTACTGCTTGCCCTCGTTCTAGAATATCGCTAGGTGTCTCTTTTTCAACACGCTCATCCACATGAACAAATGGTATAAACTTCACAATTTGCTTACGTCTAAAATGATCATAGACAAGATTCCGTGCAATCCGTTTTAGCCACGTTTTGATCTCTGCTTCTTCTCGAAACGTGGCAAACTGTTTAAACGCTCTATAAAACGTTTCTTGTGTTAAATCTTCTGCCAATTCTTTATGCTGCATGAGATAGAATATGTATTGATATATCGCATCATTATGTGTTTGATATAAATGTTGAAATGACAATTTGTCCATAAAACCCCTCCTTCTTTACTATAGACGAGTGTAGGAAGATTTCTACTCAGTTTTATGTAAATTTTTTTAAAGTGCAGACAAGAGGATCGTTCTTTGCCCAAAGGTACCTCTACCACCTAAATCAAAATCATCTATTCCAATAAAATTCTTTCAAAAGTACTTGACTGGAGGTAAGAAAGAGTTGTCTGCAAGAGAAAATTAGAATTATTTGAAAGGAGGATTCAATTGTAGCCTTCTTTTATGTACCCAAGTTTCTGCTCTTTGTGTACTTAAATAATAGTTTCATTAAAGTCTAATTCCAAACAGCATACTGCCATATATTATAGATAGGTTACTCTGTTAGGAGGTGAGTATATGCAACTTTTTTCACCAGTTCCAAGAAGATCCTTTCCCCCAAGAAATAGACAAGTATTTGGCCCTCCTTATCAGGGACAACAGTTTGGAGCCCCTTACCAAGGACACCAGTTTGGCCAAACTTACGACAATAGACGGAACCCATCTTTCATGTCCCCTAACAATTCATCTCCAGGTATGTTAGGAAACCTGCCGAACCATCTCAACAATCTCAACAAACTTATGGGTCACGCCGGTACCATAAAGAATGGATATAATATGATGAGACAATTAGGATCTTTTATGGGTTTGTTTAGATAGTGAAAAGCCGATGTTCTCTTATATATGGGACATCGGCTTTTTCTAATAATGCTCCTAACAATACAACCCCCATCATATCAACTCGTCCAATACTATTAGAATACTTCTCGAACCCCAGAAAACTTCCTCTTCTGCTAATATTAACGTTCTTCCTGCAATAATACCGCTTAACAAGAATTGGTATGTCAACACTAAATCAAACAACTTTTTTAAGGGCTAAGTTTTTATAAGCGACCGGACTTTGATAGCCTAGTTTGCTGTGCGACCGAAT
>NZ_JBNNTI010000081.1:0-7348 GCF_050278625.1 Viridibacillus sp. NPDC096237
TCTCGCGGTAGCAGAGGGTCTCGTGGTAGCAGAGGGTCTCGCGGTAGCAGAGGGTCTCGTGGTAGCAGAGGGTCTCGCGGTAGCAGAGGGTCTCGCGGTAGCAGAGGGTCTCGTGGTAGCAGAGGGTCTCGCGGTAGCAGAGGGTCTCGTGGTAGCAGAGGGTCTCGCGGTAGCAGAGGGTCTCGTGGTAGCAGAGGGTCTCGCGGTAGCAGAGGGTCTCGTGGTAGCAGAGGAAATTGCTGCTGTAGAAGAAAACGTTTTTAAAAAATATATAGAATTTAAACCTTTAATATTGCAGCAAATAAAAAACTTCGGTATTGCGCCGGAGTTTTTTTTCTTTAGACTTATATAAGTCTCGCAATTTAGAGATGTGAACTCCAATTGTTAGACGAAACTAACAATTAGAGGGATATTGTTTAAAAGTTAAACTTATATAAATACCTTCAATACCAATTTATTTATAAGGCGTTTTAATTTCTTATATTTATTTATTAATTAATATACTAATTAATTTAAACGTTAACTAATTATTCTTATTAAACATTTGTTTATTAAATTGTTCAGAATATCCTCTTGGAATACTTAGCGATTGCCATTCTGAAGTCTTCAAAAGCTTGCCAATGTACACAATTTGCCCAACATGATAAGAGTAATGTGAAACTTGTCTCTCAATCGCGTCCATTACAAGATGATTTTCCCCTCGTATTTTAACCTTTTTCAGTAAATCTTGTTCTGTCAATTCGTCGAGTGCAGTAAAAACAATTTGCCAGCCTTGTTCCCAAATTTGAAATAATTCCATTTTTGGCAAATACGAAGCTTCAAACTCTAAATCCCTATTTCTTGTTGGCTTTTCTCCATCTGTAGAAAGAAAATCACTCCATCGAGAAATCATATTCCCCCCAACATGTTTTATAATAACAGCAATACTATTGGATTCCTCGTGATTTGACCAATGTAATTGCTTATCATCTAGTTGTTGAAAAGTTTGATCCCCAAGCTTCTTTATTTCTAAAAATTTTTTCTTTATTATGTTTAAATAAGTTTCACCCATATTCATTTTAACCCCCCCCAGTTAATCTAAACATACAGTAATCCGTCACCAACTACAAGATTGGTGAAAACAAGCTACTTATTGATTCTTTTAATTGTTTCCCTAAACTCTTATTCTTCATGTCAGCCATTGTCAACTCTCTGCTCACTTGGAAATCTATTTTGAAATCATGCAATAAGTGATGAATTGCATCACTAGCCTCGTATAAAAAGACCATGAGCTCATGGTTAAGGCGGAAGCTACGAATATCGAAATTGGCGGTTCCAATAGCAGCATTCACACTATCTACAGTAATAATTTTGCAATGTAAAAACGACTCTTCATCATAGACAAATACGCGTACACCGGCTTCAAGTAAAATTTTAATATTAGCATTACTACCATGATAAGAAATACCCATATCTCCTTTTCCTGGAAGAATAATTCGCACGTCTATACCACTCATTGCTGCCCGTCTTACCACGGCTAAAGCTTCAGCATCTGGGACAAAATAAGGGGTTGCAATCCATACATTTTCATGTGCTGATTCAATTAGATTGAGCATGGCATCACGTATGATATTTTCCTTATCATATGGTCCACCGTAGATCACTTGAGCCCAATCATCACCTTTTTCAATTTGGGAAAAGTATTTTTGAATTCCCTTTTCATTTATAAAAGGGGTAGCTGCACCCTTTTCATTTTTCATAAAAACCCAATCATTTAAAAAAGATTCTTGTAATTCACTAACTGATAATCCTTCTATACGAAGATGCGTATCACGCCAAATTTTAAAGGTATTTGTATTAGATAAATACTCATCACCAACATTCAAACCTCCAGTGAAGCCAATATGACTATCTACAACTATTACCTTTCTGTGATTTCGAAAATTCGCCTTATGCAAGAACCAAAGTGATAATATTGGCTCGAACGCTATGACCTCCGCTCCTGCATCGGACAGTGGTTTAAGGAAAGTAGAATTTAAACACTTCGCACCTATTGCATCATACATAAAGCGTACTTCTACACCTGCCTTTGCCTTTTGAACTAATAAATCTCTAATTTCAGTACCAATATTATCTTTTTTATAAATATAGAATTGCATATGAATATGACATTTGGCATTTTTAATCGCTTCCATAATAGCTGAAAAGGTTGCAGCACCATTTGTCAAAATATCAATCTTATTACCCTTTAGTGGCTTTATATTTGATAAATTAGCAATACGCTTTGATAAACGAGGTATCTCTGTAGAATAATATTTTTTTTGTATCGCATGTGATACTTTAACTACTTTAGCTGTTTCTTGTATTTGTGAAGCTGAGAATTTACGTGTTATGGGATCTCTTCCAAAGTATAAATAATACCCCGTTCCAATGACTGGAAGACCTAAAATCACTGTAATCCACACGACTTTCGATGAAGTATTACGTATATCAAAGAAAATTAACTTAATAGCAATTGAAAGTCCAAATAACTCAATCACAATGGCTATTACATATGTAACTTTCATATTCCAAATAGAAAATATATATCCGATGCCAATTATGACTGCTGAAATAGCTATAAATTGGAAAACCTTCTGCATAATATCCCCTCCACTTTTCCTATCCCTAATACAAAATAAATTATTTATACTTACAACTTATGTGATTTTTTTTATAAATAGCTCCTATTTCTTTAGAGAATTTGACGCTTATAAAAAAATTCTCCACGAACAACTTTAAAAATGCGAACACAACCAAAACTAAAAAAAATCCCAACTAGAGGTATGATTCGAATCAATATAAAAAAAGTATTATGGACAATAAAAAAATCCTCAAGTAGCAGGATTTTTTTTGCTTTCTAGAGGTTTAAAGTGCTGAAGATAAAATATGAAAAATAACTACCTATACGTTATTTCTTATTGGCTCGATATAAATTCATAGTTTTGAATCCTTCGCCAAGAATCTTTGCCATTTCTGACAAACGTTTTTCTTGTGTCTCAGTTCGTTTCGCACTATATACAAATCGGGCCCAATCTCGCTGATAACCTGGTGCTAGTACATTATAAAAATCGATTATTTCTCTTTGATTTTTCAAATACTGCTGGATATCAGATATACGGCTCACATAATCTCCTACACATTGACTTGCTTTTTTAGTAGTTGTTTTTTTTACTTTCTTTGGTTCATTTTTAATACCGACAACTGTAAATGTATCATTAAAGCTAACCATGTGTGCAAACTTCATTGTGCTTTTTAATACATAGCCCTCTTCATCTGGCGAAATAGCTGGAAACAACGTGTCCCGTTCAATGTATTCCGTATATTCTTTATTGTTTTTCTTTGGATAGGCTACAAAAAGGTAACCTTTGTCCTTAACTCGTTTACTTTCCACAACTTCTCGAAGCAAGCTACTAAACTCATTGAGCGAAAAAACAAGTGCAAATACCAAATCATATGTTTTTTGCTCTAAATCCTATCAAACTCTAGTCCATCTAATTCCGTCACATGATCAGGCATATTCAGTACTACTTTTTTCTCGTATTGTTGTAACTTTAATTTTTCGACAACTATTTTTACTTCTGCCATAAAACCTCTCCTTCATACACTGTAAAGTTCTTTGAATAAATCCTTCTTATAATTGCTGCAAGAGCATTCTAACTTTATTATTCAAATTCAGCAAGATGATAATCCCATTCATTTGGGATAATTATCTAGCAACAATGCGTACTATATCGAAAAAAGGGGACACCTTCTTTTCACAACTACATGAAAAGTTTGGAGAAGATGTGCAAATAAATGGGGTGAATGCATGGCTTAGTTGAAATAGCACGTATTGAATAGGAAAAATAAGATCACCCGAATAAATTGTCAGTAGACAATCGAATCGGGTGATCTTTTACTAAATAAATATTTTTTTAATATGTGCCTGTATTTGCTCCAAGTCTTCTTCAAATATACGTTCCTTCATCGCACCATATAAAGAAAAGGTAGGCAATTGCTGCATGCCACAATATTCGAAGGTTTTATGTACTGGGAACAGTACCTCGTCTTCTGACTTTCCTTCCAAAAATGCTGTAGGTTCGGAAGATGCAAAGGAGGTCTTCTTAACGCCCCATGTAACAGAAAACATGTATTTCTTCTCCTTCAATAATCCTCCCCTTCCTAATGCCGTCCCTTTCTCAAAAAAGATTTTAGGGAGGAAAATATCATCAAAATATTTTTTCAAAATCCCCGGAATACTAAACCAATAAATTGGTGTTTGTATAACAATACAATCTGCCCAAAGGAACTTTTCAACTTCCTTATCAACTTCATACCCTTCCTTAACAATAGTTGTCTGAATATCATACTTTTTTTCTAAGTCATTCTGTATTACTTGAGCAAGACTTTGTGTTAAATTTCCAGGTGCGCGTTCATATTGATCATGGCCATCAATTAGTAAAATATTATCCATTTACAATCTCCTCACATTACTCATAATAATGTACCGACGTTTCACCTTTTTGAAAAAACGATTAAACCCTAACCAGATAACCAAAGAGAAAAGTGGGAATTACAGTACTAAATTCCCCTCACATCATTTAGGCAAATTCACTCGCTTCTAACACTATGCTAACTGGTTAACATACATCATATATAGTATGCTAACGAAAAGGTTTTTATTTGTTTTTAGTAATATTTTATTTCATTCACTATACTAGTGCTCAATTATTCTAATCAATTTCGACTCCGTATCAATCTCTACAAATCCTCCGATTGGGAATGTAAACATTGGCTGTATATGACCAAAGCTTGCATTATACATTACAGGAATGTCTTTTAAAGTTGGATGTTTGTCAAAAATAAAATGCAAATGTTCATCTGTCATTTCAGATTTATTTTGGAATTTGCCTATGACGATTCCTTTTAGATTTTTTAATTTTTCCTGCTGTAGTAATGATGTTAAATCCCTTGCAAATGTCAGTGGATCTGTTAATTCGTCATCTTCTATAAATAAAATCACATCATTTAAATCCGGCATAAATTGGGTACCTTGTAGCAAATTGAATGTACATAAATTACCACCAAATAATCCACCATAAGCATGCCCAGCGTTATAAATTTTCAATCCTTCATTTGGAATCAAATTACGATTCTCCTGATCTATAAACCATTCATCATCGCTCCAAACTGCTGACTGTTCCACGTCAAAAGCTCCATCTTCCATTAAGCATTTTTTAAAATAAGCAGTTTGATAATCCTGCTCTTTCTGCATACCGAAGCTTGAGAAATGTGGTCCTGAATATGTAACTAAACCCGTTTTGGCAGTAATAGCCCACGCTAGCGCTGTAATATCACTATATCCACAAATAATTTTCGGATTGTCCTTTATGAGTTCATAATCAATATAAGGTAAGATTTCATTAAGATTAAAACCCCCAATGACGGTCAAGATCGCTTTCACTTGTGGGTCTAGGAAAGCATCGTGTAAATCCTTTACTCGGGCCTGAATAGAAGATGAGTAATGCAAATCACAATCTGATACATGCTCTCCAAATGTTACTTTTAGACCGAACTTTTTTAATTGCTCAATTGCTCCTTTAATACCTTCTTCAGATAAAATTTGCATACTACGACTAGGTGCAATAATACGCAGTTCATCGCCTTTTTTTAATTTAGGTGCTATCATTCTTTAACCTTCTTTCTATTTTTTTAAAAAAAGTCCTACTACTTTACAAACATATTCCCTATATTTCCAAATACATGCTTATTAATATTAAAACCTACGCCATACATGTTAACGACTGCTGCCAAGTTTACTCTCAAAATCAACCTAATAGCTAGCATTTTGGGATTCTTTCTTAAAGTCTTTCAACATCCGATTTCTCTATAAAAAAGTAATTCTCCCCTCTTAGATGTTTCAATCATCTGAATAATGGTCTTGATAATACAGAAAATACATACAAATGTAATTATATCCCTTTTTTGGTTATAATAAAATATTTATATAATATGCTGATTGTTCTTTGAATAAAAGCAAGGGTGCTACAACATCTAATGGAGAATTCATCTGCTAGAAGTACTACCTTCTGGATTACAAACTTAATAAAATCCTTACCTATCACTATTAATCTCTTTAGATGATTGTGAATTTTCTAAATTAAAGTACAATTAGGATTATATTTGATAGTACTATACATATTTTTAGGAGGAACAACTTTGAGCAAAATTCGAATTGGTATTGTAGGTTATGGTAATTTAGGTCGTGGTGTTGAAGGGGCCATTGCGCAAAATCCTGATATGGAACTAGTGGCAGTGTTCACTCGTCGAGATCCTTCTTCTTTAAAAATCACGAGCGCTAATGTGCCAGTACACGCTGTGAACGATGCAGAAAAATTTGAAGATGCCATTGATGTTATGATTCTATGTGGTGGATCTGCAACGGACTTACCGGAGCAAGTACCTCATTTCGCCCAATGGTTTAATACAATTGATAGTTTTGATACACATGCTAAAATCCCTAATTTCTTTGACTCAGTAAATGCAGTAGCTGAACCTGCAAATAAAGTGAGCATTATTTCAGTTGGATGGGACCCAGGCTTATTTTCATTAAACCGTCTTTTAGGAGAAGCCATTTTGCCTGTTGGGAATACATATACTTTTTGGGGTGACGGCCTAAGCCAAGGACACTCAGATGCAGTTCGCCGTATTGACGGCGTCAAAAATGCCGTGCAATATACTTTGCCAATCGAAGAGGCAGTAAATCAAGTACGTAATGGTGAGAATCCTGAACTGACTATACGTGAAAAACATGCTCGTGAATGTTTCGTTGTTTTAGGAGAAGGCGCAGATGCAGTGAAAATCGAAGAACAAATAAAAACAATGCCAAACTATTTCTCTAATTATGATACAACTGTAAATTTCATCTCTGAAGATGAGCTTGCTTTAAATCATGGCGGTATGCCACATGGCGGATTCGTTATTCGAAGTGGTGAATCCAACGCGCAGGATAAGCAAATTATGGAGTTCTCTTTGAACTTAGAAAGTAATCCATACTTTACATCAAGCGTATTGGTAGCCTTTGCTCGTGCCGCTTACAAATTAAATATAGCAGGCGACCGAGGGGCTAAAACAGTGTTTGATGTCCCATTTGGTTTGTTGTCACCAAAATCAGCAGCAGAACTTCGTAAAGAATTATTATAAAAAATAAAAGGCTGGCTCTGTCTTCATGAGAAGTCTGCCCTTTATTACATTACTCTAAATGAGTATTTTTAAATACAAATATTACCACATAAAATGCAATGACTGGTACCTTATGCCACTTGAAGCTCATTTTTGATTTGTTCAA
>NZ_JBNNTI010000082.1:0-7164 GCF_050278625.1 Viridibacillus sp. NPDC096237
GACGTTGACGTGACATAGTAGCACGCTCCTTTAAGTTGGTAGTCTAAGTGTAATAGCCCTTATTTTTTTTGTCCAACTTAGTGTAGCCGATTCACTTTTTTCTTTATTGAACTAACGGTGCAGTTTGAGCTAAAGCTTTATCTCGTTAACCCCTTGTATCCTTAACGCCGAAAAGCATAAATACGTTCAACTAGCTCAAAAATAACGACACCTCAAAAGTATTTTAGAGGTGTTTTTTTTCTACTAAATTAAGAGAGAGAAGATGGTAACTGCTAATCATCATTGTTCGCAAAAGGGTAATTTTGTGAACAATGAAATGGAGTGAACGATTTGGCTCTTACACCTGAACAACAACATGTATTAGCTTTAATAGAAAAACACCAAGAACCAATGCCGGATTATGTAAAAGAATATATCTTATCAAAAAAACGCGCTGGTCTATCCCCTAACACACTTTTACAGTATCTATATAGATATAAGCATTTCTTCAACTGGACTCTTTCTGAAGGCATTATAAGTACTCCGAGTGTAACTGCTATCCCCTATACAGAACTTGAAGTAATGAAGAAGGAAACAATTGAGTTATATTTGGACTTTTTAAAAGAGGAAAATATCTCGCAAAATGAAGGTACCGTTGAACACAGAGGTTCAGCAGTTGTGGAACTATCAGTGAATGCTTTAAAGGCTCTCTTTAATTATTTAACAAAAGAGACCGAAAACGATGATGGTGAATGCTACTTCTATAGAAACGTGATGAGCAAGATTGTTCTACATACGAAACGTGAAACTGCCAACAGACGCGCTAGGAATATTAGCTCTGTTCTACTTAATGATGAAGAATTAAATGAGTATCTCGAATTTATTAAAAATGGATACGGCAATCAACTTACTGCTGCTACAACAAAACTACGATATGAACGTGACATGGAGAGAGATTTAGCAATCAATTCGCTAATATTAGGTACAGGTATGCGAGTTGGAGAAATTGCTACAATTCACATAAAAAAAGTACATCTTAATAAAAGTACTATAGAAATTACTCGTAAAGGCGGTACGGAAGATACTGTCCTTGTTATGGAAAGTGCTCTTCATGATCTTAAACACTACATGCATATCCGTGAATCACGATATAAAGGTGCAAAAGATTGCCCTTTCCTTTTTGTTAGTGGTTATGGTGGTAGTGCAAAGCCGTTGTCTCGTAGAGCTATCCAAAACATTGTTAATAAGTATACAGCCGCATTTAGTCAGAGCAGTGGCATTAGTCCTCACAAGCTTCGTCATAGCTTTGCGGTGGATTTTATACGAAATGGTGGCGACATTATCCTTCTTCGTGACCAACTAGGTCATAATGATATTAAAACGACCTCTCTTTACACAAATATGGCCAATACAGACAGTCAAAAAATATTAAATAATATGGATCAACGTCGTAAAAACGTTGATTTATAGTTATATAATGAAAATTAAAAAAACCATTTTGATAAATGACTTATCAAAATGGTTTTTTCTTGTTCCTAATGGAATACTCAAAACTTAAAAAGATAGTTACCTTTTTATGTCTTAAGCAATCATTATTTGTTCTATTAATATAATTTGTCAGTACATGCTTTATTTATTCTATGAAGTTAATAATAAACCAACACTAATTAAGGCCCATAAGGTTCCCCAAATGATTACACGCTTCAAACTAACTAGTGACATAAAATTCAGGAATAATATACATAGTATCAATACGAAGAAACTACGAAGTAGATTCGATAATCCATCTTGTTTATCTATAAAAAGACTAACCAACAACAGAATTCCAATAATCAAAACTAAACTTAAGCATAACTTCTGAAAAATTCTATTATCAAAGACTTTTTCAGATGAAAAAGCAATCGCGATGATTATCAATAGGGTTACGCTCGTATAAAATAAAAATTCACTCATTTTTTTCACCCTTAATAAAATGTTATATATTCATAATCTTTCTTTGTTCCAAAAAAGTAGAATTGCTTTGCCTTTTTTGTATAAGAGTAGAAAAATCTCTTTAGTATAGATACAGCTATATCGCCAAATGTAGTTCCACCAGTGAGTGCTATTGCTGTATTTATTAACGACCCAATAACGATTTGTCTACTTTTTTTCATTATTTTAAGATTTGAAAGAGTATCATCAGTTGTATTAATTAAAGCTTTTTTTATATGTGGTGTCTTTAATAATTTATTTACTTTTTTTGCACTTCTGTTTTTCAATGCTGCTCGAACAGCTTTTAATATAGGAATTAGTGCAACTGCTCCATTGACTGCATTTTTTATTTCTCTTGCTCGAATACTTAATTGTCCGTCCGGATCTACATTGATTATCGGATTATTATTTCCATAAGTATAACCATTTTGTGATAACGGTTCATCGTCGTCGCCTGGATGTGGGTCAAGGGCTAAGAATGAACCATTTTCTGGATTGTAGTATCATGCTTGCAAGTAATAATTCGTTGTTTCTTTGTCAAAATAGTATCCTACATAACGAATTGGATCGTTTTTGCTAAGTCACCTGGACAAAGCAATGGCATTAGTCCTCACAAGCTTCGTCATAGCTTTGCAGTAGACTTCATCCGCAATGGTGGCGACATTATCCTTCTTCGTGACCAACTTGGTCATAATGATATTAAAACGACTTCTCTATACACCAACATGGCAAGTACAGATAGCCAGAAAGTTCTAGATAAGATGGAACTAAAACGCAAAAACATATAATAGACTAACTAGGACGACTTTTCTTTACACAAATATGGCGAATGCAGATATTCCAAAAACATTTATTAACATGTAACAACTTCGTAAAGCATCAATCTATAATTATATTGCTAAAAAAACCATTTTGATAAATGACTTATCAAAATGGTTTTTTGTATTTTTCTGTTGAAATTTTTAAAACTTTCTAAATAAAATAGTTTCCTTCTGTATCTCTAATACAATCATTATTTGTTCTATAACTACTGCTTCTCCGAAAAGAACGATGGATATCCAAATCCAAGGTTTGATTTTGGCACCTTGTATCATTGCAATTATAAAAACAATTAAAGTAAAACAACCTAAAAGAATAGACAGTAGAGAAAGTCCATTTTTCTCTTGCATGATAATAAAAAATAAAAAAGTAGGCATCCAAACAGCATTTAACAAAATGTATTTAATAATATTCAACATCATTATATTCACCCTAATTCTTTCCTCGTAACCCATTGTGCATAATAATATGCATTTCTCCAGCACGGAGCATATTTATAATTTGAATTTTTATAGCCGTAATAAATACCTTGGGTCATCCTTGCAAGTAAATAAGCTCCTCCAGAAACAGTCGCAAAAGCTTTGACCCCTGCTTTTAATGCAGTTTTCTTTATTACAGGTTTAAAGTTCTTTTTCATAACTTTAGAATTTTGCAAAATTTTACCAGCATCTTTGTATTCACTTTTTCGTTTGGCATTTTTTGTAGCCGCATAGGCCTTGATTCCAGATACAACCCCTTGTGCTATCACAGCAATATCCCATATATTTATTAAATAAGCATAAATAGCAAACGCAACACCAGTAACAATTGCATACCAAATCCTTTTAGAGTCCTCTCCTAAAGGATCCACATATTTTACTGGATTGTTGTTCCCGTAAGTATATCCGTTTTGCGATAATGGTTCATCGTCATTACCTGGAAGTGGGTCTAACGCTAGGAACGCACCATTTGCTGGGTTATAATAACGTGCTTGTAAGTAATAATTTTCACTTTCGTCATCATAGTAATAACCTGCATAGCGAATTGGGTTCTCTTTCGCTATACTACCTTCTAAAGTTAGAATATTCCCATATGCATCATAAGAATACGAGCCCACTTCATTATCATCACCATCACGAATACTTAATACATCACCACGTTGATTGGTAATAAATTGATATGCTTTTTGGGTACCTTTTTCTTGAACAATCATACCAAGTGGTGTATAGCTACTCCATTCATAATAGCGTGTACTTATTACTTGATCATTTTGTTTCACAACTTCCATATCTAATACATCTTCGTTATAGAAGTATTCGTGTTTTATATTACCAACTGTTTTTGTTAAACGAAGACCATTCTCATCATACGTGTAAGATGCTACTTTTTCCCCTATTAACGTTTGAATATTTGTTAATTGTTGTTCTTCATTATATGTGTAGTAGTACCGTTCATCTTGTATTAAGTTACCATCTTTATCATATTCATATACTACATCATTTTTCGTTACAATTTGGTTAGCTTCGTTATAGTCGAATGTTATATTTTCTCCATTAACATGTGCAACTTTACGATTTCCTACCGCATCATATTCATATGAATTACTTTCCCCATTCGCATAGGTTTCTTTTGTCAATTGGTTATTGCCATCATATTCATAAGATGTCGAATACCCTTGAATAGTTTGTTTAGCAACATTACCATTCTTCGTATAGTCATACTTAATTTCAAATGGTGTTTGTTGTTTAGTTGTATAAGTTAAAGAACCTATTACGTTTGCATCATTATATTGAGATACCTTTTTCAACAAATTGCCATTCAACATCATAACGTATTGATTATCTTCTGTCTTTTTCTCATATCGGTAATCATGTATTTTTTGATCCTGCACGCTGTATTTAACATGTTCAACATCATCACTGTCTTCTTTGTAAACCAATTGTTCTTTTATAGATAACCCTTTGTCATAAGCAGTTTCACGTGCTGTTAAACGTACTTGGTCATCATACGTATAACTTTGTTTAAATAACTTTAAGCCGTACTTTGCTAAGAGGTTCGTTTCATCTGTATAGCTATAATCCTTTAATACCGTATCATTTTGCAACACTTGTGAGATATTTCCTAAATCATCATATTGATAGTTTGTAGATGATACGACATCTCCTGCACCATTCGTTGTTTGTACTGTATCGATTTGATTGTCTTCTGTATAAGTTTTTCTTGTTTCAATACCTGAAGGTAAAATAGACATACTCATTTCACCATTTAGGTCATATTTATATTCAAATGTCATTTTTGGCATAACAACTTTTATTATTTGATCATTATCATTGTAGGTGTACGATTTTTCTCGTTTCAGTGTATTTGTTATAGTAGATATATTGTGATTATTATCATACTCATACTTTGTTGGATTACCATTTCCGTCAGTAATAGAAGTTATTGTTTCTATATATAATGGATCATATGTGTACTTAATGGTTTTATTATCTGCGTCTGTTACTTCCTTTTCCTGACCAAATTTGGTATAAACAATTTTCTTAGTATTACCGTTTTTATCTGTTGTAGAAACTGTATATTCCTCATCATCAAAAGTCGTTTTTTCGAATGTTTTATTTGGATATTTCGTTTGTATAATACGACCAAAAGAATCATATAAATATGTGGTTTTTTCATTATCTATTGTAGATTCTACTAATGATGGTCCTTCATAAGTATAGGTAGTTATTTCACCACTTGGAGCTACAGACTTCACTACTTTATTTTGTGTGTTATAAGTTTTAGTTTCAGTACCCTGTAGAGTTGTTTACTTCCGTCACTGCATAAGTATTCTGGGATACATCACGTTTATAGATAGTCTCTGTATCATCTGTAGCAATGGATTTAAATTCATTATCTTTCTCATTAAAAATAAAAGTATTTGTTACAGATAATTGTTCATCACTTGTCTGTTTAATTAAAAATGCTAGGACATCTTAAATTAAGATGTTCTAGCATTTTAATGTGCGCCCGGCATGCGTATGAACTATAGGGTGCAAGTCCTGAACCCCGAAGACAGAAGTAGAGGTTAGCCAAGAGCAAGGGTGTCCGTGGCGACGCGGAATCTGAAGGAAGCTGGAGGCAAAACACCGGTCCGAGGAACACGAATTTCATATAAGGCTAGGTATGATTGGATGAGTTTGCATTACAAAACAAAGTCCTTTCTGTCGAAGGTCATATCGAGTAAATGAGGCGGATAGATGGTGTGAAAGTGCATACGCTTACCCGGGGAGGTCTGATGGAAACGTGAAGTACCCTTCATAACCTACTTGGTGACAAGTAGCTGAACCATCAGAAGTCAGCAGAGGTCATAGTACGATTGGGTCTAGAACTAATCGGAAGGACTGAACAACTAAGAGAGAATAGCCCTTGGCATTCCATCTTGAATGAATGAACACAGAAAACAGAGAAACCTCACGCTTAGAAAGTAATGGTGAAGTCCATGAGGGTATTTGCGGAGGGTGTAGTTCAGGTGGGCATAAGAAGACAAGCTATTCACGGAAAGGAACTAAATGGTGATGTTGAATCAAATTCTAGCACGTCCGAATATGATACAAGCATTAAAGCGAGTGGAAGCGAATAAAGGAAGCCATGGAGTAGACATGATGCCCGTACAAACCTTACGTCAGCACATCCTCGAAAACTGGGAATCTATTAAAGCTCAAATTCTAACGGGAACCTATGAACCGCAACCAGTACGTCGTGTCGAAATCCCGAAACCAGACGGCGGTGTGCGTCTATTAGGGATCCCAACCGTGACAGACCGTTTGATTCAACAAGCCATATCGCAGATATTATCAAAGGAATATGACCAAACTTTCTCGGACAACAGTTATGGATTTCGACCAAATCGGAGTGCTCATGACGCAGTCCAAAAAGCGAAAGGTTATATGAAGAAAGGATATCGTTGGGTTGTGGATATGGATTTAGAGAAATTCTTTGATAAGGTCAACCATGACCGATTAATGGCAACATTAGCGAAAAGAATTCACGATAAATCTTTATTAAAACTTATCCGTAAATATCTCCAAGCTGGTGTCATGATAAATGGAGTTGTTTCGAGTACAGACGAAGGAACACCGCAAGGTGGACCATTAAGTCCACTTCTTTCAAATATCGTGTTAGATGAGCTTGATAAAGAATTAGAGAAACGTGGTCATAAATTTGTTCGCTACGCAGACGACTGCAATATCTATGTAAAAAGTAAACGTGCGGGAGAGCGTACAATAGCAAGCGTACAGCGATTCATCGAAGGAACACTACGCTTGAAAGTGAATGAGTCCAAATCAGCGGTAGACCGACCATGGAATAGAAAATTCTTGGGTTTTAGTTTTTCACACCATAAAGAACCAAAAGTTCTGGTGGCGAAAACAAGCC
>NZ_JBNNTI010000083.1:0-7039 GCF_050278625.1 Viridibacillus sp. NPDC096237
CTGATGTTTAGTGTGGTAACTTACATTTTACACGGAATCGTTATGGGCGTTTTCTATTTTGTCTTGGTGTTGCACTTAATATTACAATTCGTCATGAAAAAAAACAAACACTAATAAAAACATAATAAGGAGGGTTTATGTTAAAAAAATCATTTGCTGTATTTGGTTTAGGACGTTTTGGCGGAACAATCGTAAAAGAGTTCAATGATATGGGTATTGAAATCGATAAAGATGAGGCAAAGGTCAATGAATATATGAACTATGCAACACACGCAGTTTGTGTAAATGCAATTGATGAAACCACCTTAAATTTGCTTGGTGCTCGCAATGACGATCATACCTTCGTTTCTTTTGGAGACGCTATACAATCAAGAATATTAACTTCATTGTTATTAAAAGAAATTGGCGTCCGTAAAGTTTCGGCGAAAGTAGAAAATGAAAACCATTCAAAAGTTCTTGAAAAAATTGCTGTTGATAGATTTAACCAACAAGAACGTGCGACAAAAAAACTGGATCACTATAGCTTAAGTGACCTCGACGTACGTGCAAATTATGGATGTACTATTGTCGGTATTCAACTTCAGGGTACAATTATTATTTCTCCTCCTGAAGAAGTCATATATAAAGGCGATATTTTAATTGTCATCGGTCACAATAAAGACATTATGCGGTTTGAAGAAAAAGGGGTTGTTTAATATGAAATTAAAATATATTAGATTAGATCCCTCTCAACTACTTGTACTAGTGTTTTTATTTTTTATCACTTTAGGAACGATACTACTAAAATTTCCGTTTTCAACAACCAATTCTGTTAGTTGGACTAATGCTCTTTTTACAGCAACATCTGCTATGACCGTAACTGGTCTTGCTGTAGTGGATACGGGTATTGACTATACCACTTTTGGTCAATTAGTGATTCTCTTACTTATACAAGTCGGTGGATTAGGAATTATGTCTTTTGCGGTTCTCATTTTTATAATGTTGGGGAAAAAAATAGGGTTTAAAGAGAGGTTGATCATACAACAAGCGTTAAATTATACTTCTCTAGGTGGTGTAATAAAATTAGTTAAAAACTTATTTATATACTCCTTTACCATTGAGATCATTGCTATGCTGATTTTGGCTATAAGATGGGTTCCAGAGTATGGATGGGGACAAGGAATGTATTATAGCCTTTTCCACTCTATATCAGCTTTTAATAATGCAGGATTCTCTACATGGTCAGACAGCTTGATGGGATATGTAGACGATCCACTAGTAAACCTTGTGATAACGTTCCTGTTCATTGTTGGGGGAATAGGTTTTACTGTTTTATCGGATATATGGCAAAAACGTAGCTTTAAAAAATTAAGTCTCCACTCAAAAATAATGATAGGTGGGACTTTGGTTCTTAATTTGTTAGCAATGATTATTGTTTTCACCTTGGAATTTTATAATCCTAACACGTTAGGGACATTATCATCATTAGGTGATAAACTTTGGGCATCATATTTCCAAGCAGTAACACCTCGTACAGCCGGATTTAATACACTCGATATTGGGAGTTTACACGAATCAACTATTGCATTCATGTTACTCTTAATGTTTGTTGGAGCAGGGAGTGCCTCAACAGGAGGCGGAATTAAACTTACCACGTTTGTGGTAATTATTTTATCTGTATTAACCTTTCTGAGACAAAAACGTCAGGTTACTATAGGAAATAGAGCTATTAGAGATATGATTATTTTCCGATCTCTTGCTATTACGACAATAAGTATTTTCTTTGTTTTCTTAGCTGTATTCATTTTAAATATTACAGAATCAGAACCATTTTTAAAAATATTATTTGAAATAATTTCGGCTTTTGGTACAGTGGGTTTGTCCATGGGAATAACGGCAGACCTTTCAGACATCGGTAAGATAATCATTGTCTTTATCATGTTCTTAGGTAAAATAGGTCCTTTAACCTTAGCCTTTTCATTTGCAAAACCCGAACAAGAGAAAATTCGATATCCAAGCGAAGATATTCTAACAGGTTAAAAACTTTTTTTCGTTCTGTATCTAAGGAACAGATCGTGTTAGTGTACAATAAGAAACAAAGACGATTTTTCTCTTAGATATAGGGAAAATCGTCTTTTTAATTCCAGATATCCTGAGTAAATAAAACGGGTTCTGGTGCAAAAATAATAAAATAGAAACATAGAATGATAATATCCTGTTAACTTTGGGATTAAGCAGCTACTCCGAACAACGTATGAATGAATTCAACATCATATTGGGTAGACTTTGCCTGTTGACGAGGTATATCTTTTTTAACCATTTGCATCGCTTCGATACCCTCAAAATATAGGTGGCTGTTCGAAATGATTTCAATCCCAACATGGATATGGCTCGTCCTGCTGATTACTAATTTATTTTTCAATTTAATAACCCAGATATAGAAGCAAGAGCTGTGGTGAACGAACTTTGGAAGTCCTAATAATGAAAAAGTGTTTGGAATTATAACAGGAAATAAACTTTCATAATTATAATAGGTTAAGTATTAGCTGCTCTTGTATCTGTCTTTATATGACATCATTCCACCTACAAAAAAACAAATAAGTAATACTAATACAAAGGTGAAAAAGTTAAAAAAGACTGCATTTGAATATATGCTAAGTAAAGGGATTTTCGTTTCTTCACGATATTGTGGGTTAACTTCGGCAAGAAGGGATTTTAATTGAATTGATCTTATAAGCGTAATACTTATAATTAATATCATTCCCAACAAGCTGCCAGCTATAGTCATTCGAATAGTTCTCTTCTGCAACTTGCAATACATATATTCATGTATATAGCTAATAGACATAGCGATAAAAGTAATTATAAATGGAAATAAAAAAAAGAACGGGAATAAACCGATGTTACCATTCCCTCCTGCATATTGAGTAGGAGAAACTGCTGATAAGTTGGCAAAAGTGAAAGCACCAATTGTTATTAATACACTTATAATATAGATAAAGCGATAAAGGTAATTCATCAGTTTATTCATATTCTACAACTCCCTTTAAATACAGTAGCGCCATTTTTTTGAATAACTTTTATCATTTTCATTGTACATTATTTGGAAATCAAAAACATTTTAAGTGAATAGTAACACTAAATTTCCAATGTTAATAAACAGAAAAAACTCGACTAGATCACCTTTAACGATGATTATTAATCGAGATTTATTATAATTATCTATTATTCCCTAAAGCTGGTTAACTAAAAATTTGATTTTACTTCTTTTTGTTCGTGTTTGTGGCTTCTATGTTTGTTAATACAAATTTCACCAATGTTTTATTTTTTGAATATATAGCTACAAGAGTAACGTATTTATACCCTGCTTTATTCAATTTTTTACTGACTTGTTCAAAAAATCATTTTTTTATAGAGAAACCTTTCATAAGCATCGATTTCTTTTAATACCTTTTCTTAATCTACTTGGTTAAATTGAGGTATGTTGCCAATTGATTTTTCATTTGATGCTGATACTTTTTATTGCTTATCTATCGATTACATAGATTAATTCAATCATTACTTTTGACAAGATAACACTTATTCTATAAAATGAATGACAGTCAGTCATGAAATGAGGAATGTAACATGTCTAAAGAAGAAAAGATTATTCTTGCTGCGATTGATGTTTTTCGTGACAAAGGTGTTGAAAAAACAAAAGTATCTGATATTGTAAAATCTGCTGGAATTGCTCAAGGCACATTTTATTTATATTTTCCATCTAAATTATCAGTAATGCCAGCTATTGCAACGGTCATGGTTGAGAAAATCATGTCTGAAGTGAAAAACCGTTTTCAAGATTCTACGCCTCTTGTAAGCCAAATAGAACAAATAGTAGATGCTGTTTTCTATTTAACAAAAGAGTATCGTGACGTCTTTGCACTTATTTATGCTGGGATTGCTCAAACAGAACATTTGAAAGAATGGGAAACGATCTATGCACCTTTTTATGAATGGATGAGCAACTTCTTAAAGAATGCTCAAAATGTCGGAAACATTCGCGATTCACTCAACACAGAAAGATCCACAAAGTTGATTATTGGCCTAATTGAATCTGCAGCTGAACAAATTTATTTATATGATGATTTTGATGAAGAAAATGCAACACTTCAAAAACAAGAGTTACTTGACTTTTTACATCATGCATTAGGGCTTCGTATTTAATTATAAAGCTTTCGAGCCCTGAAAATGACTGATAGTCAGTCATTTTGTACTGACAAAGAATAAGTAAGGTGATTTTAAGAAGAATAGGTTTACGAAAGGAATGGTATATATGAGTAAAGATTGGATGTATGTTGCTCTAACATGCTTGTTTGAATTATTTTGGGTTTTCGGCTTTAATACTGCTAGTACTTGGTGGCATTGGGCGATTATTTTAGTCATTATTGCGATAGATTTCTACTTTTTATCTAAAGCTTGTGAAAACTTACCAACGGGCACTGTCTATGCTATTTTCGCAGGAATTGGTACAGTTGGGACGACATTAATGGATGTATTTATTTTTGGCGGAGAGTTTAGCTTAGCAAAAGGACTATTCATGGTGATTCTCGTTGTTGGCGTTATTGGATTAAAACTAGCTGATAATCAACATAAGGAAGAAACAGATTTGAAAGGAGTGCAATAACAATGGGGTGGATATTTGTATTTTTTGCAGCTATGTCAGAAATTGTTGGTGTTATTGGATTAAAGTTATACAGCCAAAACAAAACAATTCGAAATATGCTCTTATACGTTGGAGGTTTTGGCTTATCATTTTCCCTCCTCTACACTTCATTTAACTATTTACAATTAAGTATTGCTTATGCTGTATGGATCGGTATTGGTACGGTCGGAGCTGTATTGATTAATATGATTCTTTTTGGGGAATCTAAAAGCATAGCACGTATAATTAGTATTATTGCAATTGTTATTGGAGTAGCCGGATTAAAGGCTGTTTCCTAAGTTCTTAAAATAACCTTTATATAAAGACAAGGGCACTGAAAAAGTCCATAAAATGAATTTTAGCCATGGCGAAAACGATTAATCGTTTCTGCCATGGCTTTTTCTTCGATTCCGTTAATTTCCGTTCCGGCGGACACTTTCCTGGGGACGAACCTTGAGTCTCCTCGTCGCTGGTGCTCCTGCGGGGTCTCAAGATGTTCGCTAGTTCCCCAAGGAGCTACAACAATATTTGCGGTAAATTTGAAACGTATCTTGAAGCTATTAAATGAAGAATAAGGGAAATACAAAAAAACACCGGTACTTTCTCAGTTATGAACTGATGACGGGGTTCATTTCTGATGGATTCTGGCTCTTTAATTAATGCCACAATCAAAGTTACTTTATACACTAATTTAGTGTAGCATCCATTGCTTCTAGCATACTACGCCAAGCCCTCTCAGTTTGTGGTACAAAGTCTGACCAATCAGGGTGTAATTCATGTGTTAAAGTAAGTTCACAGCCTGTCCTAGTTGATATTATATCAATATTTACACGTGCTGAGTCTGAGGATTCTTTCGGAATACCCCAAGTAAATGCTAGACGATTTGGTCGATCAATTTCTAAATACTCTCCGCTATGATCAATTTCCGTGCCATCTCTTAAATCAACAAATGAAAAAGAGCCTCCTACTCTTGCATCGATTTCAACACGTACGATATCCCCTTTCGGAAACATCCATTTCATCACTTTATCAGGGTCAATCCAAGCGTCAAAAATCTTATCTGATGTTATGTTAAAGTTATAAACTACAACTGCATTCGTATTCGATTGTCTATTCAAAAAAATCATCTCCTATTAAGGTAATTAAAAGACATGACCAGGTATTTACATAATCTTACTTTAAGAACAACTATACTTCAATTTTTTGGATACTTAACTCCTTAATTACCGTTAAAAAATTTATTACTTTTAATGTAATCGCTTTTAGAGAATTTATTGTAAAATAACAATAAAGGGATTTACATACGAATAATGCCATTTAGAATATTATTATTCAATTTGTATTTTGGGACACCATAACAGTAAATCCTATTAGGAGGTTTAGCAATGTACAAATATTCATATGAAATTCCTAATCAAATGTCGATGCAGGATAGATTACCACTTACTGATGAAGATGGAAACGTTCATTGTTACGTAAAAAAACGAAAACCAAGAATATTAACTCGTATTGTAAATAACTTATTTAGTTTTACTCTCAATTATTACTTTGAAGTAGTAGATCAAAATGAAAAAACATGTATAGTTTAAATGCTTTAAAATACCGTCTAAAATTAGACTATATGTTAACAACACCCCTTCAGAAAATAATTCTGAAAAGAATGCGTGAGCAATTAATAGAAAGTAAGTATACATGGCAAGATAATTCAGATACATACTTGTTTTTCCAACACTATTCTGCGGAATCACGATTAATTAAAAACGATGAAGAAATTGCGACGGTGAGGCTTGTAGACCCTAGAAATTCAGATGAGTCAGATACTGTAATCATCACTCTTTTAAAAGTGGATGATGTAAATATAGCAGCATTAGCCGCAGTACTCTATCACAGTTTATATCACTATAACCGATACGATAGTTCCCTTTTAGGTAAATCTACTTCCCTTTTAAATTTCTGATAGAAGCGGAATACATACGATAAACTGTTTTCAAACATTCTTATTTTATTAAAACCGTTCAAATTACTTGAACGGTTTTTTTGCTCTTTCTAATATTTTAATCATTATTGTCACATATTAAAATATTCTTTTTCACTAAAAAGCTACACTACATAAAAACTGTAGTTTACTTCTCCTCTTTTACAAATTATCAATCTATACTATAAAGATCAGAACTAATTATAAATTATCAAATTTTCACTAGTGTTGCATAAATAAAGACAGAAAATTCTGTCTATTAATACTTGGGGTTTAGAGCCAAAAAAGGAAACATTTCAATAAAGGTGGCCCATTCATTTGGTTTTTATTTACAATTATACGTGTGCGATAACGACAGTTTGCGTTTTATGGAACGGCTTTGCCTTCGATTTTTCGAAGCCAGA
>NZ_JBNNTI010000084.1:0-6073 GCF_050278625.1 Viridibacillus sp. NPDC096237
ATCCAAACGATTCGTACACGTCTGATTAAAGTAGCGAGTAAATTAGTGAAATCTGGGCGCTCTCTCCATTTCAAATTATCGTCGAGCTTCGTCTACACCCGCTTCTTTTGGGATGTCTTGACCAGAGTACAACAATTAAAATTTAACTAAATCGTCTCATTTAAAAATCGAACTCCCACCAAGGGTGAAGTCTGCCCAAAAATCGATTTTCTCACAATATCTTTTCAAAACTTTTCTATCAAAGGTGTTTCCTACGTACAAATTGTCCATAACACGAAAAATCTCATGAAAATCTTAAAACTTTAAACCATTATGAATAATTCAGGTTAAATAAAGATGCAGAGATGTTTGTTTGTCCAACAGGTCATTTAGCAATTCGTAAAGCACGTATAGGTAAGAAAAATCAAGGTGCTAATCAACAAACTGTTTATTATTTTGACATTGAAAAGTGCAAAGTCTGTCCAATGCTGGATCAATGTTACAAAGACAGGGTGAAGAGTAAAACGTATTCTATTAATCTATAGAGCATACAGAACAATTAGCATTCTAACAGACAGATGCATAAAGAAATTGCGAAAACACGCTATAAAATGAAGCGAAGAATAGCGGGCTCAAAAATCGGCACGGGTATGATACTGCATCATCAGCAGGTCTATTTGGCATGGAAATTCAAGGAGCCACTGCGATTTTCGCGGTAAACCTTAAAACGGCTTCTCATGCCCTTGAAAGAAAAAGAGTAAAAATAAGCAAAGGAATAGGACGATGGCTTATAAGAAAGTAAGTTTTTCAGTAGCCTCGTACAATACAGAAATCATCTTCTTAAAACTGCCTACGATTTTACAGAGGGTATACTTTATTTTGGTTAAGGGGCTTTAATAGGGGTACAACCGAGATGCATGTAAAAAATAGCCATAGATATTTATTTTTTACTATTTATAACTTCTTTTATCGCTTAATTTTAGTGTTTTTTGGAGAATTCGGAAAAAAAATCAAAAAATAATAGGAAAAACCCCAAAAATATGGTAGGATAATATCGTTACCCGTGACTATAATATATGGTTTTATATTTTTTTATTAAGTGAGGAGAATTTATAATGGTGAAAATTAAAAAATTATGTTCAACAATTGCTGCAGTAGGTGTAGTTGCTGTTGGTTTAGGTACATATGCTCAGGCAGCAACTTACAAGGGTTATAGTACAACTGTTCCCATTTTTAATGATTATGAGTCAAGTCCATTAAAAAAAGCAACTACTGGGTCTGCTTATAATGACGTATCAAGAATTGATAATGACAAATTAGTATCTTGGGTTGAAAATTCGTCAGGAAGCAATGTTACAAGTAAAGTAAGTTATACATCTACTGGTACTAAAATAATGGATTATTCATCTGCTAGTACACAAAAAGGTAAAGATCTACACTTGAATATTTCTACTTCTGTTGGAACTATAAGTTCTGTATATACAAAAGGTGAATGGACACCGAATTAATAGATTTATTCGAAATTTTTGAGTGATTATAGTCACGGGAACATTTAAAAGGGAACATGATTTTTTACAAATATAGTGATATTTAATCAAAAATGAGGTGTTTCAGTGAATACATATATAAAAGAAGAATTTAGAAGGGCCTTTTTTTCTAAGGCAACACTCTTATCTGTAATATTATCAATCATTTTAATGTTTTGGGGCATGTTTGAATCATTAAAATGGATCGCAAGTGGCGATGTTTCTATATTATATGCGTTTTTACAAGGTTATAATTCAGGAACGAGTAATTTTTTAATTATTGCTTTTCCGATACTTGCATGCATTCCATTTGCTACATCCTATAAAACTGATAGTTTATCAGGGTTCAATAGATATGTTTATATAAGAAAAAATAAAATCAATTATATGATTATTAAGTTGTGTGTCAATAGCCTTGTAGGTGGATTCGTTGTGTTCATTGGGCCATTTATTGCGATTATCTATCTATTAATTAATAAGATGATATTTGGTTCACCAATGATAAAGGAACAATTAGAGACGATAAGTTATTTTAAAAGTGTCGGAGTGAATTCACCAATACTCATGCTGTTGATTATTTTAGGAATTTTATTTTTATGCGGATTAATATTTTCTACTTTTGGATTAGGCGTTTCTGCCATTATGAATAATAAATATGTCGCTATCTTAGTTCCTTTCATCTATTTTATTATTTCAGCTACTGTTTTATCAAAATTCAATACTTATTTAAATATTGTAGCTTTTTACGATGTTGATTACGGAATGACGTTTGGTCAAAGAATGTTCTATGGGGGAATCCTAATTATTTTGAGTATAATAGTATTTTTTATAGGAGGATCTAAAAAGTTTGAGGAGAAAAACATCTAGAAATGAATTAAACGCTATTTACTTTTTAAAAAAAGAATACATTCTAATCTTAAGCATATTATTGCTGTACTCCTTTTATTTACTTAGGGAAACATTAATAAAAAAGGGAAACCTAGCAGATTTTTTATTGTCCGTAACAGACTTTCATGCACTTTTCTATTGCATATCACCAATATTTTTAATTGCCATTACATCTTTTTTCTCCGTAGGTCATATACAAAATTATTTAATCGTTAGATTTAAGAGTAAAAAGGCTTGGTATACCCATAATGTGGTGTTAATCTCCAAATTTGTTACCGTGTTTTGTATATTATTAATTGCAGTAATGATTTTAGAATCATTGCTAGTTCTGGATATCAATAATAAGTGGAGTGAGTATGCCATTCATTTTTATTCATTTCATCATGAGCTTTTAGTCAATTTCAAGCCTCTAATTCTTATTATTACTACAGTGTTATTGTTATGGTTATTTTTATTTTTCTCTGGTTTACTCTATTATGTAGTTTTTTTAATAACAGGGAAGATATTTATATCATTTTTATTTTTGTTTGCATTGAATAGTATCAATATTGTTGGTAGGTTATCTCAATTAGAAAATATTTCGTACTATCTTTTTTATAATCGGATCAATGTTTTCCAATATATATATATGACCCATTCAGATCGAGTAGATTATCCCTTTGGAATATTTTTCTATTGGGCATTTTTAATTATGATTATATATATAGCGGGTTATCTCGTTATTAATAAACTAGATATGGATATAACGAAAGGAAAAGAAAGCTAGTGTTCTTTAAATTGATTAGATACTACTCTTATAACCTACTTACTCCTAAATATTTAATGTTTATAGTACTCACTTTTATTTTAAATATTTACCTTGTTTGGACCACATATTTCGATTTAATCCCATCCGATGAAATAAAGGCGATTTCCTTTATGTTTTTTTTACCTATAAATATTAATTTAGATTTATTTCGCTGGATTTTATTGTTGTTGCCACTTTTATTAATAGTAAATTCCTTTATAAATAAGGAGTTAAAAGAAAGTCCTATCTATTATTTAATGAGAATGGGGAATTTAACATATTGGTTTCATAGCTTATTTTTTGTGGTCTTTCTATTTATTGTATTTAGTTTACTTATTGGTTTTATTGTAACAGGCATAATCGTCTATCTAATACCTATACCAAGTAAAATAGGAATAGACAGTGAAATACTAATATATTCTTTATCTAATAGCGCTAGTTGGCTGTTTCTTGTTCACCAATTTTTTATATTTATTTTATCTATTTATCTTTTAATATTACTTAATACATTATTTTCTTTTTTGATTCATAATTCTATAGCAGCATTTTTATTAACAATAGTTTGTATAATTTCTGCTGTTACTTTTGGAAATGCATTTCCTAGTGTATTGGAATGGAACCCATTTACCTATAGTTTATTTGCTTTTCAGCAAATAAATAAAATTTCTTTTACATGGTATTACTTATCTTTGTTGTCTTACGTTCTATTTATATATTTTTTAATTTTTATAGTTTTTAACTGTAGAAGAGAAAATATATTGAAAATATAATTTAAAGGGGTAACTAAGGCTAATGACTTCAATACTTCATATTCAAAATATGTCAAAAAAAATGGATGGTCGACTATTACTAAAAGATATTAACTTAAGAATAGATTGCCCTGGAATTTACGGAATAATTGGTAGAAATGGTTCAGGGAAAAGTTTGTTATTTAAAACAATAGCTGGATTATTAGTTCCAAGTGAAGGTACTATAAAAATATTTAATGATAATATTGGAAAAGGAAATTTTCCTAAAGATTTCGGTGCACTTTTAGATACTGGTGGTTTCCTTCCTCATTATTCTGGATTTCGCAATTTAAAATTGCTCAGTTCCATTCAAAATAAAATAAATGATGAAGAAATTAAAGAGGTCTTAAGCTTTGTAGGATTAGACCCAGACGATAACACAATGGTACGTAAATACTCATTAGGAATGAAGCAAAGGCTTGGTATTGCACAAGCAATTATGGAAAAACCAAAGTTATTAATTTTAGATGAACCAATGAACGGTTTAGATGAAGCAGGTGTAAAAGATTTTAGAAACATGATAATTAACTATAAAAAAAGGGATATAACCATTTTATTGACAAGTCATAATCCTGAAGATATATCTTTACTTTGTGATAAAGTTTATAAGATGGAAAATGGACAGTTAAATGTTTTATCCTCATAACAAGAATGTACTTGATTTAGTACAGTTTAAAGAGCGGAAACTCCTGTAAATTCAAAAATAGGTTAAACCCTCAATGTAAACAAGCGCATTATTCCAGATACTCTTTAAAAAATCCATTTATAGGCTTTAAATAAAACATACCTTATAAAGTAGACAATTTTAAAAAGTCTACCTTATAAGGCAGTTTTTTATAATGAGGAAAACACAATAGATGGAATGACGAAATTTGATTAAGAAAACATTTAATCAAAATGAACAAAAATAGCTTTTAACCTAGATTATTCACCAATCAACAGAAAAACCCACTAAAAAGCTGATGAGTCAGGTTTTCAGTGGGTTTTTCTACTTCACTTAAAAAGTGAAAAAAGAATCCACTTCTGTTAAGGTTAAATCGACTAAGAACTAACTAATAGAAAGGATTCTTCTAATGAGTAGATTACCGCAAACGACGCTTCATTTCAACCGCCAACTGAAATTATCCAACGATGGCGGCGAATTATCTTCAGATACAGGTCAATTTTTATTCCGTGAGTTTGACGAAAAAATCGGTTTTTCACAAACTATCGCCAAACATCTCCACTTAAAAGATGAACGTTCTTTTTGTATGCACCCAAACGAACAGCTGCTTCGTCAAAAAATCTATCAATTAATCGCTGGCTATCATGAGGATGACGCAGCGGATCAACTCACACATGATCCCGTCTTCACACAATTCACATTTTCAGCATGGGAAACCACGTATAAACTTATTAGGGATTTCACGAGTGAGTACACAATAATAGGGGGCAAACAAATGGTAAAACAAATTGATATCACTAAAAAGAAGGAACAATATTTACAGTTTATAAATAAGTGTAAGACAGTTGTCATCAGCAGCAAGGATGACAATGGTGATCCATTTACTAGTTATGCACCGTATGTTCAGCATGATGGGAAGATTTATATTTATATAAGCATAATTACAGACCATTATAAATTTATTGAAGCAAATAATTTGATAAGTATCATGATGATTACAGATGAGCAAGATTCCCCTAACTTATTTGCACGTGAACGAGTTCGTTTTCAATGTGTGGCAGAGAATGTTGGAAATGATGGATATGAAGAAATTTTTGCTAAGTTCGAAAAGAACCACAGCGCACCAATGATGGGCGTTTTACGAGGGTTGGATCTATCTTTATTTGAACTTACGCCAAAAGAAGGTCGCTATGTAATTGGCTTCGGTCAAGCGTTTGATATCGATTTATTAGGCGAAAAATTTGAACATGTAGTTGTAGAAAAAAAGGATAAATAAGCTTCATTTTAATGAAGTGATTCTCTACTACTGAGCTTTAAATAATTAAACAATCTTCGATATAAGCGTAGTGGTATGTCAACACTAAATCAAACAACTTTTTTAAGGGCTAAGTTTTTATAAGCGACCGGACTTTGATAGCCTAGTTTGCTGTGCGACCGAATA
>NZ_JBNNTI010000085.1:0-5802 GCF_050278625.1 Viridibacillus sp. NPDC096237
AATTAATAATCGCCCAAGAAAATGCTTGGGCTGGAAATCTGCACACGAAGCGTTCATGGAGCAAGTGTTGCACTTAATTTGACAAAGTAACATAAATAAAAACATCATTATATAATTATCCCTTTTTTGAAAGAAAATAAAAATGAATCCATTGTTGAAAAAAGTTATCAAAATGGATTCATTCTATTTATATATATAACACAAGCAATATTTTGCTTATCTTAAGTTTTTTATACTTACTTTCTATTTATCTAGCGTCAATAAAAGTTCTCTAATTGTCTTACAAGCCATTGCAGTAGAAGCTCCAGATGGATCATATGGTGGTGATAGCTCTACAATATCCGCAGCTACAATGTTATCTAGTGCCTGAAATTGTTTTATTGCGTCCAATAATTCACGGTACGTTATTCCGCCTGGCTCTGGAGTCCCTGTTCCAGGAAAAACACCTGGGTCAAGTACATCTAAATCTATTGTGATATAGACTGGAACGTCTTGCAGTTCAGCTATCTTCTTTTTTAGTGTTTCAAGAGAAAAACGCTCTAGATACGTATGCTCTTTAGCCCATTCAAACTCTTCTCTTAGTCCTGAGCGAATTCCAAATTGGAAAATCCGCCCATCTCCAAGGAATTCATGACAACGTCTAATAACAGATGCATGAGACAATTTTTCACCTAAATAATCCTCACGTAAATCAGTATGAGCATCGATATGGATTAGGTGCAAATCTGGATATTTTTCGTATGCCGCTTTAATAGTAGGCAAACTAACTAGATGCTCTCCCCCTACCATTAAAAACTTCTTGCCATCTTCCAAAACTTCTTCGCAGTACTCAAAAATTTGTTCTAACACTTTTGGCGTATTCCCAAAAGGCAAGTCCAAATCGCCACCATCAAAAATTGCAGCATCTTCAAGATCTTTATCTAAATAAGGTGAATAGCTTTCTAATCCAAACGAGTCATTTCTTATCGCTTGCATTGCAAAACGTGTACCTGGTCTAAAACTTGTTGTGCCATCAAATGGGACACCAAACAATACCGTTTCTGCTTCACTATAAGATTTCTCACACCCTATAAAAGTGTTCATATTTAAAGATTTATTCGCCACGCTGTAGAGCCTCCTTTACGTAACTCGGTAAACCAAATGCTCCAGCATGTAAATTTGTATTATAGTATTTAGTTTTCAGTCCAAATTTTTCCCAAGCTTCAGCATTCAAATCTTTTAATGGATCAAAGGTTTTAGATGCAAAACCAAATAGCCAATGACCTGAAGGATATGTTGGCATATGGTATTGATAAACATGGGTAATTGGGAATATGTTTTTAATCTTTCTATGTGCTTTTTTCATATTAGCAGCATATTCCGCAAAGTAAGGTGATTCATGTTGATTTATTAAAATACCATCTTCATTTAATACGCGATAGCACTCTTTATAAAATTCTGTCGTAAATAGTCCTTCACCAACTGAAATTGGATCAGTAGAGTCCACAAGAATTAAGTCGAATGATTGATCAGGTGCATTTTTCACATATGCCAAACCGTCATCAAAAAGTAACTTCATACGGCTATCTTCTTCAACTCCGCTAGCCGTTACTGGTAAGAATTCTTGACATAAACGAAAAACACGCTCATCAATTTCCACCATTACTACTTCTTCAACTGTTGGATAACGCAACACTTCACGCGCTGTTCCTCCATCTCCCCCACCAATAATTAATACTTTTTTAATTGAAGGGTTTGTTGCAAATGCAGGATGTACAATCATGTCATGATATACAAATTCGTCCTTCTCATTAACCATCATTAAGCCATCTAAAGTGAAAAATGTCCCGAATTCATCTCCTTGATAAAAATCAATTTGCTGGAAAGGGGTTTTTTCACTATATAGTTCTTTCTCGTAACCAATTGAAAATTTACATTCTTTACTCCACTGTTCAGTATACCAAGCCATTATTTCACACCTTCTAATTCTATTTTCACTTTAATTTGATCAATTTCTTGTTCTGCGAATTGACGTATTTTATCAGCCATACCACGTGGAATTTCAAAAGATTCCGTCTTCGTTGCATGTAGTTTTTCAGATAAGTAGTCAGCTGCTTTCCATGGATTTACTGAATCGCCGCAAGTATAAACATCTACAGAAGCAAAACCATATTCCGGCCAAGTATGAATTGTCAAATGCGACTCTTCAATAATGACCGCTCCTGAAACTCCGTATGGATTAAAGTGATGGAAAACAGATTCAACAATAGTTGCACCTGAGTAATCTGCTGCCTCGTTCATAAATCTTTCAATTAATGCATTATTTTCAATTACCTCACTTGGACAACCGTAAAACTCAATTAAAACATGTCTTCCTAAAGTTGATAATTCTATACCCATTTACATTTCCTCCTTGATTACAGTTATATGATTTGCTTCTTTTGCTTCTATCAGAACGTTCCCTAAAGTCTGACAATAATAATCGTATTGCTGGAGAACATCTTGAGAAATTAGTTCTCCTGGAATAACAAGGGGAATACCTGGAGGATAGATCATCAACGAATCTGCACTTATCCGACCTACTGCATCTTCAATGGCGATTGATTCATGTTCTGCATAAAATGCTTCGCGTGGACTTAAAACCAGTTCATTCACTTGATTGACAGTTACATAAGTTGATTGAATCGTCGTATTCTTTCCTATTCTCTTTTCAATGTCCTTTAAAGCAAAAACTAATTTGTCTATTGAATTCTTCGTATCGGCACGTGTAATGACTGCCATCACGACATAACCTTCTGCTAACTCCATTTGGATCCCGTACTTTTCTTTTAAAATTGAATACATCTCAAATCCAGTTAATCCAAGATCATTGACCCGTATTACTAATTTTGTCCAGTCGTACGATTGATTAAAATGCGCTTGTACATATTGTGCTGTCAACACTTCATAACGTGAGCCCGTTTCAATTGTTCTCACCGCGTCAACTATAATTGGTTTTAAATCAGCAAATCGCTCTTCACCATATATAGACAGCTCTCTTCTAGCCACATCTAACGAACTCATTAGTAAGTAGTTTGCACTCGTTGTTTGTAGCATGTTCAATACTTTTTGTATGTGCTCGGGTGCAATTTTGTCATTTTTAAGAAGTAGCAAAGAGCTTTGTGTCAGTGACCCACCTGTCTTATGCATACTTATAGTAACTGCATCTGCCCCGGCAGCAATTGGGTCTATGATGTCATCACACATGAACCCTAAATGGGCACCATGTGCGCCATCGACTATAATCGTAACATCACGCTCATGGGCGATACGGCAGATTTCTTGCAAATCACTCATAGAGCCAAAATATGTTGGGTATGTTACCAACATTGCCTTTACTTCTGGATGTTCATGCAATGCGTTTTTCACATTCTCAACGGAAATGCCATGTGTAATCCCAAAATGATGGTCGACCTCGGGTTGTATAAATATAGGTTTTGCCCCACTAATGATAAGCCCATCCATCACTGATCTATGAGCATTTCGCGGTACCAACAAAGTATCACCTGGCTTGCAAGTTGCCATAATCATAGCCAGTATTCCTATGGTGGTACCGTTTACTAAAAAATAAGAATGATCCGCCCCGAAAGCTTCTGCAGCCAATTGCTGCGCTTCTTTAATAACAGTTTGAGGATGACTTAATAAATCAAGCTCTTTCATGGAGTTAACATCCATGCGCATCGTCATTTCCCCAAGTGCTATTTTCAAAGGATTCATTTGTGCGCCCATTTTATGCCCAGGTACATCAAATGGTGTAACATCTTGCTGAGCATATTGGACTAATGCTTCAAACAAAGGCATCTTATCCTGCGCTTCAAATGTTGTTCTCTCGGTAGCAAGCACTTGCATGTCGTTCATCATTGACCAACTCCAGCGAATTCAAAACTGGATACTAGTTGCTTCAAATCGTTCAGTTTATCTGTTCTTTCCCACGGCACATCTAAGTCACTTCTGCCGAAATGTCCATACGCTGCAACCTGTTTATATTGCGGTTTGCGCAAATCCAACATGTTGATAATGCCGGCTGGTGTTAAATCAAAAGTTTTTCGAATTGCACATAATAATTCCTCTTGTGACACTTTTTCAGTTCCAAACGTTTCAACAGCAATACTAATTGGTTCACTTACACCAATTGCATAAGACAATTGAATTTCACATTTTTCTGCTAACTCTGCAGCAACGATATTCTTTGCCACATATCTAGCAGCATAAGCCGCAGAACGATCTACTTTCGTACAATCTTTACCTGAAAATGCTCCGCCACCATGTCGAGCTGCTCCACCATATGTGTCTACAATGATTTTACGTCCTGTTAATCCGGCATCACCATGAGGTCCACCAACAACAAAGCGTCCAGTTGGGTTAATTAGAATACGGAATGTTTGATTTAAACCAAACTCTCTAGCAGTCTCTTTAATTATGTTCTCAATTACGTAATTTTCAAATAATTCATCATCGAAATCTTCATCATGTTGAATCGACATCAACACAGTATCAATTACTGGTTCATTAGGATTTGTATAATCGATTGTAACTTGTGATTTCATATCTGGGCGTGCCCATTTAAAAGCCCCACTTTTTCTTAGTTGAGATGCTGTTTTTACTAGTGTATGTGCCATTTCGATTGGTAATGGCATCAAGTTTTTCGTTTCATTTGTTGCATATCCGAACATAATTCCCTGGTCGCCAGCTCCAATTGCTTTCGTATCACTTGAAGAATCGATACCCATAGCAATATCAGGTGATTGACTATGAATTAATACTTGTACATTACAAGTAAGTCCGTTAATCCCTAGGCGTTCATCAATGTAACCAATTTCAATCAATGTATCACGCACTATTTTCTCAATATCCAAGTTAGCTGTAGTGGTAATCTCACCACCTACAATTACCGTGTTTGTTGTATCAAACACTTCACATGCCACTCTAGAAAAAGGGTCTTGCTCAAGCGCTGCATCCAATACAGCATCAGAAATCTGATCTGCAATTTTATCTGGATGCCCTTCTGATACAGATTCGGAAGTAAATACAATTTTTTCAACCAATATTAACCACTCCTGTCAAATGATTTAATTTTTTAGACATAAAAAAAGCTCTCCTCCAACCAAAGGAAAGCTTCGATTAATATCAGCTGCTTATCCTCTTATCGTTCACAAAACTAAAAAGCTTTGCGCTCAGGTTGGGCACCCATGATCTGATTCACTCCGAACCAAATTGGTTTGCCACCGTATCTTCGACCCCTCGTCTCAACGGCTATTAATAAGATGACTTTATTTATGTTGGTGCTAATATTAATAGATTTTAATATTCATGTCAAATCTTTTTTAAAAGTGTTTTTGACACCTAAAAACTCCCCAAAATACCAAGTAACAAACTTTGAAAACAGTAATAAATTCTCCTCAAACCCTCAACAACTTTTGATGCTTTTCCCACTCATTTACACTTAATATAATCACTATTCTTAATAAATCAACATAATAACCGTAGATAAATGCTTTTAAGCAAAAAAATATTCGTGTTTTAAACCCATAATATTAGTCGGATTAATCATAGAAAATCACGCTTAACTCCTTTTGATATACGCCTGACAAATAAAATAGCTAAACTTATTAAAAGTACGATTACATAAGGGTTTAGAGGAGGAATCTGACTCATTGGGTGCAAAGAAAAAAATTTTTTCCCACAGAAAAAATAATTTGGCACCATAAAATCAGGTAATTGTTTATTCAGGAATGCTTTTAATTCTTTCTCTTTTATAACTGTATTGCCCTCTGTTAAATAAAA
>NZ_JBNNTI010000086.1:0-5648 GCF_050278625.1 Viridibacillus sp. NPDC096237
GACGTTGACGTGACATAGTAGCACGCTCCTTTAAGTTGGTAGTCTAAGTGTAATAGCCCTTATTTTTTTTGTCCAACTTAGTGTAGCCGATTCAACTCTTATGAGCTTAATTGAAGTGGGGGCTTCTCGACTCATCATTGCTTTTAATAGCCAACGAAAATTGACCGAGCTAACCCTCTTGTTCCAAAAGTTTTTGTTTTTATCATTTATGCTAACGTTAATAAGTGTCTTGCTTCGTTTTTGATATTAATTGCGGAGTTGTAATCCCTGTCAATCACAGTGCCACAAGAACACTTATAAGTACGTTCAGATAGTGACATAATCTTCTCTGTTCCACAGCATGAACATAGTTTTGTAGACGGAAACCATTTATCAATTTTGATTAGTTGTTTTCCTTGTTCTTCAAGTTTGTATTTAAGGAAAGTAGTAAATACACCCCAACCATTGTCAGCTACACTTTTACCATAGTTAAGTGTTTTAGACATACCTTTCATATTCAAGTCTTCAATCGCTACAACATCAAAATTAGTAGCTAATTCTTTAGACTTTTGATGAAGAAAGTTTTTGCGTTGATTGGCTACTTTCTCATGTAGTTTTGTATACGATACGTTGTTCCACCTTAAAATTGGGTTATCACCCTTCAAGAATTTTTGAAGATGGAGAATTCTTTCGGATAGAGCGTTAAAAATAAAAAAACATACAAGGCGCTAATAAATTTAAATAGTGTGTTGATCCAAGGAGGATTAATGCGCTTTTTTATTGAAAAACAGTTTAAATTTCTAAATGGTTCAAACTACTATTATATGACTTTAACTTGTTAAGATTGCATGATAAACGATTTGAATATTACGGGGAAGAAGCATTTGAAAAAAACAAGAGAAAAATCGGAAAGTTCTCCAGCGCCTACACTATATTCTCCGTTCGCGCCATTTCTATTGCTTCTTCGCGGTTGTTGACGTCGAGCTTCGAGTAGAGATTCGAGCAGTAATTTCTGATCGTTCCCTCCGATAAAAATAGCTTGGCGGCGATCGACTTGTAGCGCAACCCGTTTGACAGATGCTCCAGAATCTCCATCTCGCGTTTCGTAAGCCCGTACGGGTAGTTTTCCTTACTTGAGCCGATCTTCTCCAACTGCTCGCGTTGACGCCTCATCTCTTCGAAAACACGCGTAGCGACCGATTGGTCGATCCAGGTTCCTCCGTTATAAATAAGTTTCAAGGCTTCCTTCATCTCACGCGGATGAATCGACTTCAGAATGTAGCCTTCCGCCCCGCGCTCCAATGCAGTTGCTGCCTGCAAGGTATCCTCAAACGTTGACATGAGCACAATCTTCATATCAGGCCATCGCTGTTTCATCTCAAGTAAAGCTTCAAGCCCGTCCATTCCCTGCATGCGAATATCCATTAGCACGATATCCGGCTGCGACCGCTCACAATTTTCTAATGCTTCGCATCCGTCCCGCGCCTTACCAACGACGGTAAAATCAGCATGCTGATCCAAAAGTTGCTCCAAACTGTCGGTAATGATCGCCTGGTCATCAACGATCAGCAGGCGGATCGTGTCATGTACTGGCTCTGTCTGCAACAGAATATTACATATGACGAAAGTTCCTTGCCCAGACCCGGAATGAACGGACAGCGTGCCATGAAATAGTTCAAGCCGTTCCTTCACCCCATTGAGCCCGAATCCGAATTGGATTTCTTCCATTCCGATGCCGTTATCTTCGATCTGTAACCGGAGCTGCTGACTATCGAAATGCAGTTGAACGGATATCACGCTCGCCTGGCCGTGCCGAACCGCGTTGGTTAGAGACTCTTGAAGGCAGCGATACAGACAAAATTTTATTTTTTGCATAACGAAAGTCTCATTGCCGATCACACGAAATTTGACCGTTATACCTGTCGACTTCATAAACTTTTCGGTTAATTGCCGCAGCGATTCACTTAACGAATGGTTTAACAGAGTATGAGAAAGCTGGTGCAGATGCTTTCGGATATCATCCAGACTGTGCTGGGCAATACCGACAAGCGAATCGATCCTCTCGATCTGCGAATCCGGCACGGACGTTCGTAGCGATTCGACGCCAACGATGAGCGAGGTAAGCGCATGGCCAATCGTGTCATGCAGCTCATGTGAAAGCCGGCTGCGCTCCTCTATCAGTGTAAGCTCCTCAATCCGCTTAATATGCTGCTCCAGCAACAACTTCTGCTCTTGAATAATTCGGGCTTGCTTATGGGACTGAATTAATATACTAAACGCGATACCGATGGCAAAACCAAGGCTGCAGCTAACGATAAACTCATACGGGAGACGATCAGCGATCCAACCGTTCAATGCAGGGAATACGATTCCACAGAGGACGCCTGTCCACATATAGGTTTTTCGACTGCTCTCCAAGCCGATAATCATCACGAGTAAAACGAAAGACCAAAGCAATTCCGGCGCTACGTAGGCTAAATAAAGATGAAAAAATCCCGCTGCCGTGACATCGACTGCAAGATACCGGTCTTCTTTCCTATAGCGGACGATTAATGGAACGAGGTAAACGACAAAAGCAAGAGAAAGAACAATCCAAAGCGACGCATCGATTAATGACGGATTGATAAAATCAGCGCTTGTGATTATGACCAGCCAAATCGTTCGTATGGCCACAAATATCCAATCATACCAGAACCATTTTTTCATTATGGAGAACACGGATTATGAACACCTACTTGTATTTTTTTTCAAACCAATTGCCGAATGAATCAGAGCTATCATGCACCATTACTTCCCGATCCGTCAAGCTAATGAGGGGGATGGTTAGAATTTAGCTTAGAAAGTACGTCATATATGACAGTTGACAGTTTGTCATGCGTTATAAGTGACAGGTCCAAATAAGATGTCATCAAAAGTTTAGCGGTTTTATCACTGTTCGATTTTACAATTACGGAGGTAAGATGAGGGGGTAAATCAGAACAACATTCCAAAATAATAGGAGCGATGCATTATGAAATCATTCACCATTCAAAAAGGAGTTGCACTTACTTTAACAGCTATATTGGCGGGTCCACTGGCTTTCCATGCTTATGGAACTGTCCACGCAAAAGATCAGACGGCAACCTACCAAGCTATCGATAAAGTTGGCAATAACGAGAAAGAAAAGAAAAGAAAGCATCGGGAAGAAGTCAAACGCGTCATGGATCAAGTAGTTACCACCAAAGGAGTCCCAAGTGTCATAGCTGGCGGTCTACAGGACGGGAAAAGCTGGTCTTACGCTACAGGTACAGCAAGTTACGAAGTACCACGCCCGGTGGAGTCCGATTTCTCATTCCGTATTGGAAGCATTTCGAAGACGTTCACCGCCTCCGTTGTATTGCAGTTGGCTGACGAGAAAAAATTGAATCTGGATGATTCGGTCGAAAAATGGCTGCCAGGGGTCATAAAAGGTAAAGGGTATGATGGCAATAAAATTACGATTCGTCAGTTATTGAATCATACAAGTGGGCTTGCTAGCTATACAGATTTGGATTTCCGAGATATTACTTTGCCTCAAAATCCGTACCGTTACTATTCCGTCGATGAGCTTATCGGCATGGGATTTTCAAAGCCGCCTGTATTTGCGCCAGGGAAGGGCTGGAACTATTCCAACATGAATACTGTACTAGCCGGTCAAATTATTCAGAAGGTAACAGGAGAAACGTATGCGGAGCAGATCAGGAAACGTTTCATCATACCTCTTGGGATGACAGGAACATTTGTGATGGGAAATAGTCACGAAATTCCGGGTAAGCATGCCACAGGATATAATATGGACAGATCGGGTCATTTGTATGATCTTACAGAAATGAATCAATCATGGGCAAATGCAGCCGGAGATATAGTCTCAACAACCATAGATTTGACTACCTTCTTCAGTGCGCTGTTGGGCGGGGAGCTTCTATCTCAAGAGATGATGGACCAGATGCACACAACAGTAGATGGACCTTTTGGTAAAGTCGGACTAGGAATTTATGAATTTAAAACAGCGGACGGGCAATCCTACTGGGGGCATGCCGGCGGTACTTTCGGATATGAATCGAGAGCCGTTGGATCTCTAGACGGGAAGCATATTTTGATAACAGCCATCAACGCGGTAGGCCCGGTAGTGTCGACGGCTCACGATAAAATAATCAATAAGGAGTTTGGCCGTTAAGTTTAAAGCCGACATCGCCCCCTTTATTTGAGAGCGGTGTCGGTTTTCTTGCTGAGATTGCAGTCTCTTCATGGGAAGCGATTGGATTAATTCATATTCTTCGAGTTGTGCCGCCAATTGATCAATCTCACGCTCTAACGTAGAAAGTTGTTGGCGGTACGCTTGAAGTAAATCAATATACATATTCAGACTGATGAGAAGGCTTTGATAAAGCGTTGACTGAAATGGGTTGCGTTCCGCAGCTGTGATTAATCTCTCAGCTCTTTCATGCGCCCAATGAAGTACCCGAACCAGTTGTTGAAACCATCACCTATCGTCGTAAAAAGAAACGCGGTCATAGGGATGAGTCCGTTCAAAACCTTCCTATCGAAACGATGGAATATCGTTTGGCTGACGAAGAACAGGTTTGTTCGTGCTGTGGTGGTGCTTTGCATGAGATGAGTGTAGAAGTCCGTAAGGAAATGACGATTGTTCCTGTAGAAGTACAGGTAACAGAACATAAGAAATACGTATATGCTTGCCGCAAAATGTGAACTAGATGAGGTTTCCACACCGATCGTGACTGCGAATATGCCAGCTCCTGCCTTTCCAAAAAGCCTCGCTTCCCCGTCCATTATGGCGTATATCATGACTCAAAAATATGTAGAGGGAGTGCCTCTTTATCGTCAGAAAAAGCATTTTGAACGGATGGGAATCTACTTATCACGTCAAACGATGGGAAATGGGTTATTATACGGGGCTGATCAATGGTTAGTGATATTGTATAAAGGATGCATGAGCATCTACTTGCTCGAACCATCCTTCATGCGGATGAAACAACCTCCAAAGGAATCAGGTAGCTGAAATACAGTCGCATCTAAAATCCGAATACGTTTGAAAGTAGAAATCATGTCTGAAGAAAGTGATTGATTTAAACAGATTTTTTGTGTTAACAGCGAAGTAAAGACTTCACGGAGGAATGTGACAGCTGCTGGATTAAAGGGTTGATTCAACCCTTCTGGGCTCATTAGTACACCCGTTGAAGCCTCTAAACGACTACATAATTTGTACTAGCGACTTTTGGCTGAGTCAAACGCAAAGGGCGATGAGTTCAGCTGCTTGATACTTACTAGATCGCTGTACAAAGCCCATCTGTTTGGCAGTTTCTTGTAGGACTAATGGAGATAGAAAGCGTTGTAATTCTTTCGCAAAAAGTGTCAGTTCATTAAAGATGATAGGATTCATAAAAAAAAACATCCTTTCTCGTAAACTTCTTACGATAAGCATAGCGTTTCGTTATTGGAGGTATTGTTTTTACTTAGCTTGATGGGCATGTGGCGGTACCCTATGCCCATCAAGCTAAGGTGAATTTGTATTATCATAACTTAAAAAACGCTATCCTTCTTGTAGAAATATACAGGAAGGATGGCGTTTTCTATAAAGTTTTTCTGTTTCAAACGAAATGAATCTCTTTTCTCAAGAACTCCAAAACTAC
>NZ_JBNNTI010000087.1:0-5644 GCF_050278625.1 Viridibacillus sp. NPDC096237
CTGATGTTTAGTGTGGTAACTTACATTTTACACGGAATCGTTATGGGCGTTTTCTATTTTGTCTTGGTGTTGCACTTAATATTACAATTCGTCTTATATATATCTGATTTGCAAACCATATAGCTAGTTAATAATTCTTATTCAATCTCAACTTATATTTATACAACATTTAACATTGGAATTTCTACACACCATTAGATATAAATAACCCCTTATCCATAAATTGATTTGTCTTCTTTTATTGACTTAACAAAACAATATTTAATATCCATTTAATTAACTTATTTAGTTTTTAAATAAAACAATGTAAACCTTTAAAATAAATTAAATTTTATCAGTGAGCAGATTTTACAAAAAACCACTTCCAATCTGTTACATTCTATTTTATACTTTAAAGAACACATGTTCTGTTTTTAAAGGAGAGATTTATGAGCACATATTACTACAGTCATCTTGAAGAATATGTTAGAATTTTTTATGAAAAATTAAATATTCTACAGCCGATTGATATTAACATGCTTCAAATCGCTAAAGAATTACATATTCAAATCTTTTATTGGCCCAATCCTAGTCAATCATTGTACTTTAGTCAAAGCGGTTATATTTTTTTAAATAATCAATTATCATCTCAACGGCATTGGCAGGATTTTTGTCATGAATTATGCCATGTTCTTTTTCATAGAGGAGATCAAATGAATCTTCCTTCCTTATTTCGTGAATATCAAGAATATAAAGCAAACAATTTTTCTTTACATACCGCTATTCCCACTTTTATGCTTGAACAAATTAAGTTACCTAATGATTTTTACCAAGCAGTTCTTATTATTCAAGATACTTTTAATGTTGAAGGAGATTTTGCGAAAAAAAGATTAGAAGGTTACTTAATGAAGTATTTCGATATTTCAAACACCTATTTAAAAAGCTATAACTAAATAAAATATCTATTAAGCTTCTCTTAAAAAGAAAATATAAGTAAAGTCTTAAAGCAGATAAAAATATTTTGTTATAAAAAGTATTTACAGTAAGCATAAAATAGTGTTGGCCATTAATCGCTACCTCCCTTTTAATATTCTAAGCCTTGCATACCAGATATACGATACAACACATTCTGAAACTGTTAATAAAACTAGACTTAACATATTTCATGCAAAAGAAATTATTCTGAAAACCAAACCTTTTTTCTCAAAATTGGGCTTATGACCATAACCCGTTATTTATTGCACATATAGATAGCAAGACAATGAAAAATAGGGGGAAAAAGTGGATGAATAAAGAAATAATGCATTCTTTATTGCATAAAGTCATTAAGGTCGATCGTGGGGGGCCTGAATCTCGTATTGGTTTTTTATTAGCTGTAGGAAATGATTATTTCACATTACTTACTGAATCAGATGGCGTTATCTATTACAGTACACAACACGTTAAAAGCATAACAATAGATGCAAAAGATGGCTTGAAGTTCGAACTAGAGGTTCCGGAAAACTTCGAATATATAACAGGGGCAGACTTTTTTAGTATTCTAAACAACTTAAAATATTACTGGATCAAAGTTAATCGTGGTGGACCAGAAATGCTTGAGGGTGTGCTTGATGAAGTTGGCGAAGATTATGTAATAATCATTTCAAACTTAGAAATCATCAGACTTTCAAAGTTCCATATCCGTAGCTTAAGCTATGGAGCTAAAGTTGAAAAAGTAAAGGAAGAAGAAAAAGAAAGTGATTCTTCAGCAAAGAAAAAAGAACATGATTCAGAAAGCTAACTCTACAAGAGAACATGCCTAACCGTTAGTATTTTAAGACTATTTTATTCGCGAGAAAAAGTAATCTATGAAAGGAGACCCCTATTTGAAAGAGGAGAGTTTTGGGCAATCAATAGGGGGGCTTAAAGGTGCTAAAATTGGTTTGTATCTAAATTGTAATCAATTTATAAAAGGCACTTTACTAGAAGTTAAACAAGACCACCTTGTTGTTGATGTGAATGACATTGTGCATTATTTTTCTCTTCACCAAATCCATGTACTTTCAAAAAACGCTACAGACATTCGAAATAACTCTAAAACGATTCCTTATTTTGACAGGGACCTTTTGACTGATGTATTAAAAGACTTAAAATACAGCTGGGTTACAATTAATAGTTTGAGTAAACAATTTTTTGTTGGATTACTAAGTAAAATCGCGGATGATCATATCATCTTAATAAGCAATGGAGAACAATTATATATTCAGAATTCATTTATATCAAATATATATAAAGGTAATTATAAAATTGAAGAAGTTGCTCAAATCCCCCTTATACAATCAGATGATGCAGCATCATTATCCACTATTGAAAAAGAAAAAGCGCATCCTCTTGAAGATAAAATTAGCGTACAGACAAATCATAGTAAAAAGACAAATGTGGATGATTTCCAAATAGATAATCCAGAATCCAGTCCAATGGTTAATTTTATACAAGAACCTAATGTTATAATTTCAAACAATAATTATTTATCAAAAGATGTAGATCAACCTCCTTCGCTGTACTCGGAGGTCGACTCTTCTATCGATTTAAATCAATCTTCTTTACTTAGCTCTAAGGTCAATTATACGAATACAGAAAAATTTTTGAATGTATTTCAAACGAGCAAAAAAAGAGTACCCATTACATTCAATACTATTTTTAATAATCAACTTTCAAATACTAAAGAATACATTCCAATTAATGATAAGAAATCAATAAGTGATAAACTAACACCATTTAAAAGAGATTTTGAAACCTTAGTCGAAAATGATTCTGCCAATGAAAAACTTGCTCAACTACCATCCGAAAAAACGAATTCAAAAGAAGCAAAAATAATTTTAGAAAAACAATACTTTGCTTTAATGAAACATGCTGAAAAGATGTATCATCAAATTAGAGATGAACGATTAAAAAATAATATTTAAACATAAGAGAGATACTTTGTGTAGTATTTATTTCCATTTTAGCGATAAACTAAATTCCCTAAATTATGTATAACATCTTTGGGTAATAGATTAAACTGCTATTTAATTAAATAGGAGGGTAAACTTGAATACTACATTTCAGGATTTTGATAACGAAATTGTGAAATTGGATTTATCAGGGAAAAATCATCACGTTGGTAATATCGTTGAATTCGGCAATGACTTGATTGTCCTATTTAATGGAACTGATTATATTTATATTCCCTTTGAGCATATTTTAAATTTATCTATAGCTATAGATAAAGATCATAAAGATGCAATTTCTGAGCCTTTAGAATCACCTAGTATTGCATCAAAAGCAAACAAAAATGATTTGACTCTAACAAACGTTCTTACACAAGCACAAGGAATGTTTGTCGAAATCTATGTAACAAATAACCAACCACTTCACGGTTATATCTCTCATATCATGGAAGACTATTTCGTATTCCATTCTCCAATCTATAAAACGATGATTATTGCAACAAAGCATTTGAAATGGCTGATTCCCTACTCCCATAATCAAAGACCTTTCGGATTAACTGACCATAATCTATCAGTTAAACCTTTTACTAAACCATTACTAAAGACAATAAAAGAACAAGTAGAAAAAATGCAAAATGAACTTGTGGTGTTTAACCTTGGTGAAAAGCTTCATCATGTAGGAAAAATAAAGAACTTTAACGGGCTAGTCGTTGAGATTGAAACAGCAAGGAATGTTTCTGTTTTTCTTAACCTACTTCATATTAAAACCATACACAGAGTGTAAAATATTTGTGACCATAGCTGATATCTTCTTGCTCCATATCTTTTGATTTTAAGAATTTAATTTTATTTCAATTTTAAAATGTACCCTATAAAAAATAGAATAACTACTAAATTAATTCTATTTTTTATAGGGTACTTATATTAATAATATGAGCTAAAAAATTTGATTATGAAAATTATGAAACCTAGAAATAATTTAGCTTCATAAACGGTAAATACTTTACTTTTTAATCAGTACATCTAACTTACTATCCAAATACATATTTCGTGCTCGAATAAATCGTAGGATATATTGTGGTTCGTCATCAAAGGTTGTTACCTTATTTTTTAAATTTGGATCCTTATAGATATAGGGTCGAATAGTATTATAGAGGTTGTCGATAAGAGGTTTCTGGAATTGTTCAGTGAATTGTGTGTGCAAAGCCTCTTGAAGAAACGCACCATACATAAGTCTAAATTTAGTGCAATCTAGTAATCTAGCTGTCAATGTATTATACCCTTCTATTGGGATATAATCATGATCAAGAGGCCTACCGTGTAAGTCTCTCCCCCACGTTCCATCATAATCCCATGGGGTGATTTCGATTAACTCGCTATCACTATTATGATACAGAGCATAATTGTGTATAAATCCATCGAAATTTTGAGTACAGACGACGCCTGTAAGCCACTTTAAATATTTTGGAACATCTAAAATATTTTCTATTTCTTCATCAAATTTCTCTTTTTGAAAAGTATTAATTCCAATAAGTAATCTTTTAAGAGCGCTATCACGCTGGAAGTCATACTTCTTTGTATAACCATCTTCTAATGTTAACTTTAACTTTTGATCAGGGGTATATAATGAAAAATTTGCATCGTCGTTCGTTGCGTAATAAATGGTTCCATCTGGTAAATTTCTATTGTGCAAGTAATGCTGATCAAACGACTCCAACTGCAAATACACCCCATGGCAAATATCATTAATATAAAGAAGAATATGAATAGATTGTGGCGCAAGGACACCAATACTTTCAAAAAAATCAAAAGAGAGCTTATTTCGCATTATAGAGGGATCGTTATACTCAGCATTTAAATGAATTTCATGCTGTCCTTCCATAAAATAAGGTTTATCAAATATAATATGATAGGATTTTTTTTTATGTTTTCGTAATTGGTTTCCTCGTAGGGCTATTTTAATTGAGAGTTTCCGATTGGCTGTTTTTAATTTTGCATCGACATAATTATGCTCCCAAATATCATGATGTATTCTTAAAAGTTCGTTTTCGGGTACTTCAATATAATACTTTTTCATTTAAATTTAATCCCTCCAATTTTTTATACACTTTGATTTATCGCAGCAAAAAAGAAAATATTGTATATTAAAGTAATCATTTTCCCCATTCCTTCTAACACTCCTTTGCATAGATTATATGGATGTCAAATGTTAGGAGAGATAAAAGTGAATAATAATTTACTTGAGGATGTAAAAAAACTTTCATCAATTGCAGAAACAAATGGTGTATTACAATATATGTCTAACAACCCGACAGATGAACCTGAAGAATTTGATTCAATCATAAATAGAGGGTCTCGTGGTAGAAAAGGGTCTCGCGGTAGCAGAGGATCTCGTGGTAGAAAAGGGTCTCGCGGTAGCAGAGGGTCTCGTGGTAGCAGAGGGTCTCGTGGTAGCAGAGGATCTCGCGGTAGCAAAGGATCTCGTGGTAGAAAAGGGTCTCGCGGTAGCAGAGGGTCTCGTGGTAGCAGAGGGTCTCGTGGTAGCAGAGGGTCTCGTGGTAGAAAAGGGTCTCGTGGTAGAAAAGGGTCTCGCGGTAGCAAAGGGTCTCGTGGTAGCAGAGGGTCTCGTGGTAGCAGAGGATCTCGTGGTAGAAAAGGGTCTCGTGGTAGAAAAGGGTCTCGCGGTAGCAGAGGGT
>NZ_JBNNTI010000088.1:0-5581 GCF_050278625.1 Viridibacillus sp. NPDC096237
TAAATGTTCTCCGATTCCTCATTTTTTTCATTATACATAAGAGTACCCTATAGAGCAGACCTTTTTTAAGTGTCTACTCTATAGGGTACATTTTATCTTACTGGTTGACCTTATTTTTATAGGATTTAATATATCAGTAGCCAGGGTAGGACGTACGGGTGCGTGGGACAATGCTGTTCGTATGGATTGTTCCAACTTGGTTATACATAAAATATTATTTACATACTAACCCATTTGACTACTTAAGAATGAACGTTAATGTTAAGAAAGGTTTATTTTGGGGAGTAGTTCTTTCACTGTTAGTTGGCTTATATTTTACTTTTGAAACTTATATCATTAATCAGCAATCATTTCAATTTTCATTATCTATTGATGATTACCTTAATGTTTTTTTTATGGCGGGGATTGCCGAAGAAATTGTTTAAAATGGCTTTTTGGAAAGCAAATGTTATAACGGCTTTATTATTTTTAGTGATACACTATCCCATTAGGATTTACAATGAAATATTCTTTCATTTTGGGACGCATATATATTTTTTTTTATTGGCTTACTCTTTGGGCTTGTGTACAAAAAGACCGGTTCATTATTATAGTCGGTTATTATATTGCACGCACTTTATAATTTTTTTGTTACCATTTTTTAGTGAAATAAATACATTGTTAATTTTATTCAAGTAATCAGAGCGTTTCTAAATAAAGTACGATTTTTTTACTAGCGCCTCAGTAATTTTAAAAAATTAATTTAAAATTTACTGATTGAAACTTTGCTTCGTATAAAACGTATTAGACTCGAAGGGGATGATATATTTGGAAAAAGAAAATAAAAATGAATTCATTAAATGGATTAAATCAATCGTAGTAGCAATTATTTTTGCTGTGGCGATTCGCACATTTATTTTTACGCCAATAGTGGTAGATGGGGCTTCAATGATGCCTACATATGAAAATGGAGACAAAGTCATTGTAAATAAAATTAGTAAACAAATTACAGAGTATGAACGCTTTGATGTAATTGTCTTTAAGGCGAAGGAAGATACCAATTATATAAAGCATGTTAAAGGTTTACCGGGTGAGCATATTGCCTATAAAGATAATATTTTATATGTCAATAGAGAACCTTATGATGAGCCTTATTTAGAAGAATATAGAAAAAACTAATTGACGGTGGTACATTAAACAGAAGATTTCACACTAGAAGAATACACTGGAAAATTAACGATTCCTGATGGTTTCTTATTCGTAGTAGGGGATAATCGAAGACATAGTTCTGATAGAGCAATCACTTCTTAAGCTAACGTAACAGGTTAGTTGAAGAAGAACTGTTGCATAGATTGGTTGTATTGGAACAATTCACTTTAAATGAAGAGGTAGTTAGATTGAATATAGGCTTATTAAATAGTTACGTTGGATTCTACAAAATTAAAAATAGCATTCTCCGTAATTGTTTTAAAAGTGTTACAACATTCTGACCCTCATTTTGATGTTTCTACTTGGCTTTATTGTAATGTATACGATCCTCTATATAATTAAATTAGGTGAATGAATGAAAAATGGATAGGAGGCTTATTCTAGTGAAGAAAACATACGGTGAATTTGCGACTAATAACGGATCTATTGAATATTCGATTGTAGGGATAGGAGAACCAGTACTCGTTTTTCATGGTGGACATTCAAATTGTCATGAAGAATTTGGATATAAAGCATTATCAGAGAATGGCTTCTCAATTATAACTCCTTCAAGAGCAGGGTACGGAAAAACATCTAAGGAAATAGGAGATTCTCTCTCAATGGCTTGTGACTACTACGCAAAACTATTACAGCATTTAAATATTGAAAAAGCTCACGTATTGGCTATATCAGCTGGTGGACCAACAGGGATTATTTTCGCCAAAAAATTTCCACACCTTACACGTTCACTTACTTTGCAATCTGCAGTCACTAAAGAATGGCTCACTCCAAAGGATCGAACATATAAGGCAGCAACGGTCTTATTCAATTCTAGAACTGAAAAGTATACTTGGGGTATGATTTCAGCGATGAATAATCGTTTCCCTCACTTTATCTTCAAACAAATGTTTTCATCTTTTAGCACTCTAAAATACAAAGATGCGAAAGATAAAATTAATGGTAATGACATTGCATTAACTGCTCAAATGAATAATCGTCAACGCTCTGGTCATGGATTCTTAATTGATTTATCGCAAACAAAGGAACTAACCGTTAAAGATTTAAAATCTATAAATTGCCCTACCTTAATTATGCATAGTAATTTTGATAGTTCAGTTGCTATAGAGCACGCCAAGCTAGCTCACGAAAATATACTACATTCAAAACTATGTCTTTTGGATACTTGGGGACACTTGATTTGGCTTGGTAACTTATCCAAAGATATTGATGATTTAGTCAAAAAATTTTTAAAAGATAATATCTCTTGATTAAGTAATTCTAACGCTAAATGATCAAAGAGCTTCTTTTGCAAATTTCAATCATTAAAAAAGTGAAATTCAATTTAAACATAATCTTGGGTTTACGTTTCCTCACACAATGTTGTGGGGAATTTTTTATTTTGTTCATTGTGGGTTGAAAGTTAGGTTCTAAAATAGACTTGTTAGAGAAAAGAGCTGCCTATGCAACTCAATGAACTTTAATTAACGCATCCGTAAATTGAATATATCGATTATTAAAGGTATTACTGCATTCATACCTTTAACGATTTTCCAGAATTTAAGATTGCTTTTATCACAAGATATTAAGCGGGAACTAATACCAAAGTTAAGTATTGAGGATGAAATTGTATTAGAAAAAATTATTAATGAAACAATAAATTTATTTTAAACAAAGGAAGAGTTTAGTACTCAATATATTTCATATCTTATACAGTTGTTGTTCTTTGTTGTGGGCCAGTTGGGTTAATGACGCAGAAGTTTGCTTGGATGAAGGGTGCTAAACGAGTTATAGCAGTAGATAACGAAAAATACCGAATGAACTATGCAAAAAAAAATAAATAAAGTAGAATTAGTAAACTTTGTATACCCAAGATGATACTGGATTGTTTATTAGAGAAATCACAAAAGGTGGAGCGGATGTTGTAATAGATGATTGTGTTGGTATGGATGGCAAAAAGTCGCCTTTGGAAGCAGTTGGGCAGATGCTTAAAGTACAGGGTGGAACAATAAGTCTTAAAAAATTGTTATGGATGCTGTACGTAAATATGGCAGCATTCAAATGACTGGTGTATATGGTGTAAGTACAATCAGTTTCCTTTGGGACATATATTTAAAAGAAATATTAGTATTAAAATGGGGCAAGCACCTGTTATGCATTTAATGCTATTTTATACAAAAAGATAATAGACGGAGAATTTGATCCAACGGAAATCATTACACATAAATTGCAACTTGAGCAAGCAAGTGAAGCTTATAAATTATTTAATGATCATGAATAGTTATACTGAAACCTTAAATAAGAATAACAAGACAAAAGGAACCTTCTAATTGGTTCCTTTACCGTTCTAAATACAGCTTGCTCCAACAGGATGGGATACAGTATATAATTGAATATGTAGGTTGAAAGAGGTGTTTTTATTGGAGAATGACTTATTTTACGGTGGAGATTACAAATATATCCCGGCTACTTCTGTGAATCGTGGGAAAGGTATTGAAGTACTTCCAGATTTGTTCTGTTATACATTTTATAGATAGTTGCTGTGCTAGTAAAATTATTTATTTTTTCCATTTATTTCATTTGCTATTTTTGAGAAGAATGATTAAAGAGTTTTTACTTAAACACTTATGATTTAATATAAAATAAAAAGGGGGATTAATATTGATATTCCGACTAGAATTATTTGTCCATAATTTAAATGTATCTAAGGAATTTTATAAAAATTTAGGGTTAAGTCTAATTTACGAAAGTGAAGAGAGGGTAAATTTTGAAGGGGATAACATAGTAATAATGTTAGCTCCAGACCATACATTACATGATAATCATCATTTTAAACGAGAAGGTTACTCTAATAAAGGAAAAGGAAAAGGAGTTGAACTAATATTATTATGTGAAAATATAGAAAAAATTTATGAGAATTTTAGAAGTTTATATCCATCTTCGATTGAATCTAAGCTAAAAAAACAAGAGTGGGGTCTTGTGGACTTTAGAGTAATGGACCCAGATGGATATTATTTTAGAATATCCACAGGAAAATAAATTAGTTTAAACACTACCAATTATGGCTGAAGTTTATGAAATTAAAGATTTATCTCTCAAAATATTTTAGTGAAAAACAGAGTGATCAATTTACATCTTAGATTAATATTATTTTTATCAATTAGGGCCAGTTACAGGAGTTGCACTCATTCCTAATACTGATGCTGTACTTTGCGTGAAATGGGGAGAATCGAAAAAACCATTTTTATTTTGGATTACATATCTAACGAAACACTACGCCGTCGAATTCAACGTGGACTAAATAAGGGGGAAGCCATGAATGGTTTAGCGCAAGCCTTATTCTTTGGAAAACGTGGTGAGTTACGTGAACGAGGATTACAAGACCAACTACCCTGACGTTAACTGTCAGGGTAGTTATATTATAATAGCTGTATCAATTGTGATTGGAGTGTTATTGGATGCAAACAAAAAAAGTTTTTCTATATGTATTTAATACAATGTCGGACTGGGAATATGGATATTTAATTGCTGAACTAAACTCAGGAAGATATTTCAAAAAAGATTTAGCACCTTTAAAAGTAATTACAGTAGGAGCTAATAAAGAAATGATTACTACTATGGGAGGACTGAGCATAAAACCAGATATTTCCCTTGATGAATGTACTCTTGAGAGTAAAGATCTTTTAATTTTACCAGGAGGGACTACTTGGAGTGAAGAAATTCATCAACCTATCTTGGAAAGAATTGGCCAAGCTTTAAAGCTTGGCACTATTGTTGCTGCAATTTGTGGTGCAACTGAGGGCCTCGCGAATATGGGATACTTAGATACTAGAAAGCATACAAGTAATAACTTAGAATATACTAAAATGGTATGTCCTAACTATAAAGGAGAAAAGTTCTATGAGTTGGGATCTGCGGTATCTGATGCGAATTTAGTTACTGCATCAGGAATAGCTCCTCTGGAATTTGCAATGGAGGTACTGAAAAAAATAGATGTATTTACACCAGATGCATTACATTCATGGTATAACCTAAATAAGACTCATCAACCTGAATACTTCTTCCAGTTAATGAATTCAATAAATAAATGAAGTAACTGAAAAGCTCAATTTCTCTATTTTGATCTGTAGAGAAGTTGGGCTTTTAATTTAGAATTTCCTTATCGTTGTAAATCCGCATTTTCCTGACGCTACCCCTTGTTATACGAGATCGTAATGTCCCAACCAGCCTAATCATGTGTTAACAAGTAGAGGGCGAACAGTTTAGTTGTCGGGATCAAGTCCCACGGGTGCTTTACTTCAATAAGGAGTAGAGCCTTTTTCTTATTGAACTACCATGAAAATTAATTTCTTCAAGAAAAGAAAAATGACAATACTTAAGAAGACCCTTGCCTAATCGTTAAAAAAAGAGGAGAGCG
>NZ_JBNNTI010000089.1:0-5371 GCF_050278625.1 Viridibacillus sp. NPDC096237
TCCATAAAACGCAAACTGTCGTTATCGCACACGTATAATTGTAAATAAAAACCAAATGAATGGGGCCACCTTTATTGAAATGTTTCCTTTTTTGGATCTAAACCCCAAGTATTAATAGACAGAATTTTCTGTCTTTATTTATGCAACACTAGTGAAAGTGTACTAAAAAAAGGAATCAGATTTAACTGTTCCCTTTTTTAGGTTTATTTTTTTTACACATTTTAGAATAGCTAATTCGCACCCTTTCACCCCTGAGGCATTACTGTCTGCTTCATCTTTCGCGAAAAAACATCTACAGTAAAAAATATGCTTTCTTAAAAAGAGCGTTGTTTTTTTGTCAACATTTTTCAAATAAACAAGCACCGTTTGTCAACACGAATAATAGGATATAAAAAAACAAGGGGTGTTGAACAGTGACTTGGTTAATCATTTTAGCTTTTGCTTTTTCATCAAGTATTGATAATTTAGGTGTAGGAATTTCTTATGGGATAAGAAAGATAACTGTCAGATTTGACAAAAATTTATTAATTGCGTTCATTTGTTTTCTTATGAGTATGGGAGGAATTACATTTGGGGTTTGGCTCTCGACCATTCTTCCAGGAATGCTCCCTGTGATTTTTGGAGCATTTTTATTATTTGTTATCGGTATTCGGATAATTCTTTTGGCTAAACCAATAAAAAAAGAGAATTCAAAAGTGGATAGTAAGAATGACATTAAGTCCAAAGGTGTTCAAGGTATTTTAAGAAATCCTGAGATAGCTGATCTTAATAAATCTGGAGAAATTAGTTGGGGAGAATCTGCACTTTTAGGCGTTGCATTATCGGCGAATGCACTTACGAATGGGCTAGGAGCAGGTTTACTTGGCCTTTCACCGATTGCAATTTCGATAACTGCTGCCATAGGTAGTTTGATCAGTGTTTGGGCAGGGGTCAAGATAGGAAGTAAAGTAGCAGATGTTCGAATCGGTTCATTTACCGTAGGACAATTTGGAGCAATTATTAGTGGTGTAATTATTTTAATACTTGCTATTACAGCATTCTTTTAATAATTTGTTGACAATTTGTCAACATAACTATATACTTTTTGAGAATATATAATTTCACATTAGGCAATTTTAGTTCAAGTTCGTAACTTAAGAAGGGAGAATGGGAAATGGCTGAAAAGAGAAACGGTACTACTCTTGGTTTATTGCTGAGAGAATTATTAAAAGAACGTTCATTGTCTATGCGGAAGTTTAGTGAACTCACCGGAATCGATACAGCTACCATTTCACGGATAATAAACGATAAACGAAAAGCAACACCACAACATTTAGAAAATTTTTCTACCTGCCTTGGAGTTCCTTTAATCAATCTTTTTGAAGCTGCAGGATACCCCATTAAACAGAGGCAGGATAAGTCTCATGATATCCATACATCTGTTGATGCAATTCAAGCTTTTCTTGAGTCTTCTAATGTTTATGATAAACAATTTTCGATGGCAGATGTTGAAGAGAAATTAGAAAACTATGGACTATATGCACAAACAGAAGAGGGTAAAAATACGATTCTTGAAGGTTTTGATAAAAAAATTCAGAATGTCGGAAGCATAGGCCCATTTATAAGCAAATTAAAAGAGTTATATGAGAAATTCACATTGGGGAAGGGTACATTATTTGAACTAACCTTAATTGGAAGTACATTATTATATTTTATTATTCCCGTCGATGTTATTCCGGATTATCTATTTCCTATTGGTTATTTAGACGATGCAATAGCTGTACAACTTACTACAAATGCATTACTAAAGAAATAACTTACAATAAAATGACAGGTGGATTTATTATGAAAATAAGTAAAACGAGCCGTAAATGGCTAAGAAATTTGTTCTTAGCATTCGCATTAGTGATAGTAGCAGGGATCATCTATTGGGTTTATCAGTACAATAGCGGATTGTCTATGGCAGACGACGGTCTCTATAAAGATGACGAAACGACGTTTGAGCCATTCGAAGGTGCGGATCTGCAATTTGGTGAGATTAATGTGCTATTAATAGGGAGTGACGCTAGAGACGACGAAGGTAGAGCTGATGCTTTAATAATCGCACACTATAATCAAACGACGAATGATATAAAAACTGTTTCTATTATGAGAGATACGTATGTCGACATCCCAGATTACGGAAAAAATAAAATAAATGCTGCTTTTGCTTTTGGAGGCCCTGAACTTGTAAGGAAAACAATTAAGCAAAATTTTGATATTGATGTTAATTACTACGCTGTCGTTGATTTTGAAGGATTCCCTAAAATTATTGATCTTTTAGCGCCCGATGGGATTGAGGTTGATATTCCTTACAAAATGGAGTATGGAATTGGCATGACATTACTTCCAGGAGAACAAACTTTACATGGTGACCAGTTATTAGGATATGTGCGATTCCGCCACGATCGTCTAAGTGATTTTGGGCGAGTGGAACGCCAGCAAGAAGTTTTATCTAAGGTTAAAGAAGAAGCTATCAGTCTTCAAAGCTTAGTGAATTTACCAAAAATACTTGGTGTTGCAGATCCATACATTGATACAAATGTTGACAATAAAACAATCCTTGCAATTGGAAAAGGTTTATTAGTTGGGAAATCTAAAGGTATGGATACTTTACGAATTCCTATTGCAAGTTCTTTTGAAAACAAACGTGTAAACGTGGGTGCAATCTTGGATATTGATTTAGAAAAGAACAAACGTGCATTAGAAGAGTTTTTATCATCCGAGAACAATGAAAAAAAAATCACTAAATCAGACAAAGTTTCACCTTAGGAGACAACAACATGAATATAGACTATCAACTTTTCAAACTGATTAACCAGTTTGCAGGACAATACTCAATTTTAGATCAACTTGTTCTTTTATTTTCGAAATATGGCCCCATTCTGTTTGGAATGGTCTTTATATGGCTATGGTTTTCAAAATCCAAAAATCAGCATGAAAATCGGAAAATCGTATTATATGCGTTAACGATTGTCATTCTTACAATTGGTATAGATAAGATTATTGAAATGGCGTATTTTCGACCGCGTCCATATGTCAACCATGCCGTAACATTGTTATTTGAAAAATCAAACTTAGATCCTTCATTTCCAAGTAATCATGCTGCAGGCTCATTCGCCTTGGCTTTCGCCCTTTTCTGGAAACGAAGAAAAGTAGGAAGTGTACTTATAATTATGGCCTTTTTCATGGCCCTTTCAAGAATTTTTATCGGCGTGCATTATCCTCTAGATGTGTTGGCTGGTGCAATCATCGGATTAGGTGTAACCTACATTGTTATGTCACTAAGCCGTCTGCTTGAATCCCCATTCAATCAGGTCATTCATATCTTCAGTAAGTTAAGTTCGAAAACAATTAGATAGATCGTTTTTCACCTAGTAACCTATGATTCTGCTTTAGTAGTCGGCCTGGATTGTGCGTAAGTTCTTTCGAAACCTGTTTACAGGCAATCTGTACAACAATTCATTTTTATAGCTATCTCCTTGTAAAGCAGCTATTTTTGATTAAAATAAAATTTGGGCAAAAAAACTACACCTTCAATTGTTAGTTGTGTCTAACTTTTTGGGTTCACTTCAAATTGGAAATGAAGTTTTATAATATTACCCACAAAAAGAAGCACCGAAATGAACTGTGCTTCTTTTTGTTGTGCTCTTTTCAAACTGGTTAATAGCTGTCTGAACAGCTCTAAGATCTTCTACTAAAGCCTCCGTTAGTTGAATACAATTTAAAGATTATTCGATAAACTATTTATTTTAACCAACGCTTCACTTACTTCTTTTCTCAGTTGTTGTTCAGATATTTCAAAAGCAGTTTCTTGTCCAGGAAGACATTCGTGCCAATAACAATCAACGGCTTCAAAGACTCCGTTTAAGATTTCGAAAAACGTATCTATTCTTTCTGTCTCATTTTTAAATGTATTTAGATAGTCACGTTCAAAATCCTCAACAGGAATTACTTCATTAACAAAATCCTCAATTAACTTTTTATATTTTTAAAAAAAACATTGCTTCACCTCTTTTATGGGTTTTCATTCTATGCATTCTAACGATATTGCACTCATTAGTTAATGTTAGGAAACGAATAGTACATTGCACAACTTCTCTATAAGATATTACTCAACTAACTCTACAGTAAGAGTAGTAATACCAATTGGTGCTGTTTCTCGTATTGTACCATCGTAACCTACTTTTACCTTATCACCAACCTGAAATGTTTCGTCAGGATTCTTTGCAAGATTTACAGCAATTATTCCATAAACTGCATTCTCTTCATCTTCAGATACATAAACTACGGCACTCTGTCCATTAATCTCTTCAATCACTCCTGTAAAAGTAGCTTTTACTTCACTCTCCGACCATACAAATAATAAACCGCCGCATAGTAGAAATGTAAATATCAAAAGAAATTTCTTTTTCAAAATAAAGTCATCCTTTAAAATAAAATTTATTTCTTTACTGATTAATTCTAGAAATAGAATAAAAAATCTTTCGTACATTAATATATATTCATTTTTATCTGTTTCTTCAACTAACCTGCACCGTTAGTTGAATAATCTGATAACACTCTAACTTGGTGACGCTGAAGTTAAAAACCACATAGCTAATAAAATCAACATTATTACTGCTATACCTATAATTAAACGTTTCATATTAAATCCCCCTAACATATCCTTCTTCTACTAAACTTGCCCCATTAGTTCAATAAAGTTTATATTCGTCTCCTTTATTGATTTTTTATTACTTGGTCTAGATAGTTTAAAAAAGTTTTATATTTAGACTCTCCATTAAGATATTGTATAGCTTCATAAATCGGGCATATCACTTTGTTTAATTTTTTTGAGTAAAGAACACTTTCGCTTTCTACACTCACCATATAGTTATCTAAATGAATCGTATTTTCTTGGATAGATTTAAACTCAAACCAATTATATTGCCCGTTTGTATGGTTTTTAATGACTTCTCCTAGATAGACTCCGATTCTTACGGGAAAATTATCTGGATGTTCTTTTAAAAGCTGCTGGCCAAAGTCTGTATGCATTAACCTATCAGCATACTCATCAACCAAGCGAACACTTTCTATTGAAAAATTCAAATTATCTTTTGTAAGGTTTTCTTGGTCCCATTTTTCAGATGATACATCTTTATATAACAATTCCGCCATAAACTTTATGTCATTTTTAATTAATTTTTGCTTTTTAAAAAACATCTATCTCTCCTCTTTCTACAAACTGTTTAGTATACAGCTTATTCAGCTAACCTACCCCGTTAGCCATCCATGCAGTACAAAATAGTCCTGCACCACAGAGAATGAAAATGGTTAGTGGAGTCAATACTAATAGTCTACCGAAAACAAT
>NZ_JBNNTI010000090.1:0-5369 GCF_050278625.1 Viridibacillus sp. NPDC096237
GGAGCAGGGTATCGAGAACTGAAACTAGATTTTATTACAAAACGTAATCTTGGTAGAACTCATGTTGGGATTCTAACATCAGGTGGAACATCCAGAGTGTTATTTGATGATGTTAAAGTTATCGGTGCAAAAAAGTAGATTAAAGTTAAGAAATCCATTGGCAAATTTCGACATAAATATAGCCAAATACCTGTACGCTAAGGGATTTGGCTTATGTTATTGATTAGCTCTACGCTCAGCCAAAGCACCCGCCGCACACCCACACACCCAACCGAAAGATTTATTCGAATATATAAAACCCGGTCTGTAAGGAGAGGGCGACCGTCCTAACTTCTTCATCGAGAAAGTTGTTCAGTACGTGAAAAGTAATCAAGATTTTGTCTTTCTTCTTATGTATATAACTATCTTAATTGGTAATTCAAGTACCTTAATTGTACGTTCAACAGGTGTGACAAAAATCAACATGAGTGTCTTTCATGGCTTTAGAAACGACTATTTAAAAGCCCATCAAGTACCTCGTCTTATTTAAATCTAAATTCAAATGTATTTTATCCTACTTTTATAAAACTTTAAATTCCATTTTCCTCATACGTTCTTTTCTAAATATCTTTTTCGCATCTTTATAATTAACAGGAACAATAGGGCGCATTATCGTACTTAATCTAATGTCCGATTCTATAACATCAACACATGTGTATTCTAACAATCTATAAAAGTATCTATTTTGATTAATAGTTACAGGTAATACATTACCTAACTTAAAATTGCTTACACGCGGATCATTAAACTCACATTGAATACTAACTTCTATTTCATCACTAGCCCGAGGTTTTATAAATTCAGTATTTTGTGGTACAAATTGATTTTTACTAAGATCTTGCACAATATAAATTATCTCTATCATTTTGTCTTGCGTAATCTCAAAACATTCAATACCTATAATCAAATAGTATTCCCCGTCTATTTCGCTTACCTCGCCGATTTTCTTTGTACTTTCAAAAGGATAAAAGCTAACATTCATCTTTCTGATTACTCCTAAATCTATATCAAGCAACATTTCCACCTCACTATTATACATTCATTAAAACCTCATTTTTATTTACACTATTAGTTTAATGTAATATTTACTTGCTACTATTTATTGTATCGAGACATATAATGGTTTTTTTTCACGCCTCTTTCTTTATTCATAAACAATCATAAGATTGAATCCTCTCTAGTTTTACCTTTACCCGTTACATTCTTTCTCGAATCGTCTGAGAGCGTTTCTGAAGCACACAAATTTAAAGAATTATTCGGGCTTAAATTTAAAACGCGTTTTATTCATATTTTCATAGAAATTAGAAGACCATTAAAATCCCGTTAAATAAATTATCTATTCTAATTATTCTATCTAATAAAAACGAATTAGTATATACAAAATTTGTAAAACGACGTTTTATAAAGTGTATTTTAATTGTTCCGAGAATGGTTTGTTTTAAGAACTGGTATTAATTTGGAATGTAAAATGATAAACTATTAAAAAAGAGAATAATATTTAAATACATATTTATCCATAGTGTGGTAAAAGGAATTTAGGTGAAGGAGTTTAAAAAAATGTCATCACAAAATAACGTAATACATCAAAGTGCATTTTTAAATCGAAAACGACACCAAGATCGTCAACAGGAAATTATCGCTTTTGAAAATGAAATACCTTTAGCTTATCAAAGTGATATTCGAGCGTATCAAAAATATCTTGTTACCACTGATCAAGCTACATCAAAAGAGTCTATGTATGACTTTTTAGACTATTGTATTAAGGAGCAGCGTATTAAGAGCAGCACATTCGAAAAACGCATCTGCGCATTAAAACGCTATATAATAGTAGAAACTCAAAATGTTTTTCAAAATGATGCTGATTTTAAGCGTGAAATGAAATATCTAAGAAGTTTGTTTAAACAAGAAGAATATAGTAAGCAAACTATTCGAAAAGGAAAAAAAGCATTACCTATGGATGAATTAATGAAGAAGATAAATAAACTTAGTATACGTGCAAAAGCTATATGCTTAGTTAATCTAATTACTGGTAACCGCCCGAGTGAAATGGTTCGTATACAAATAAAAGACTTTGATTTAGATGATTTATCAGTGAATGTTTACTTGAAGAAGCAGAAGATATATGAAGAAAAAAGGTTGACTCTAGATACTGTTATGGCCATTCAGGAGTATATAAAAAAATACAACTTGCATCCTGAAGATTATTTTATTGGTAGTATCCTTTCTAATGGAAATCATGAGAAATATATAAGTAGAGAAATTTCAACAAGAGCTTATTTGAACGATTTAAAAAAATGGACAGGTTTTACTGCATACAATTTTCGCAAAACATTAGTCTCAGATATGCATGAAAGGGGAGCAGATCTAGCGACGATTGCCAAACAAACAGGTCATAAATCAATTAAGACAATCAATGATCACTACTTGAAAGTCTCAAATCGTACCGTAGATAAATTTTTACCTTAACAAAAAGAATGATTGATTAAATGAATATCACCTGTCCTTTCTATAAAAAATACATATTATGGGTTATAGAAAATTTGATAACGACTTTGGCAGACATAATTATGATGTTAAGGTTAAGGTAATTTAGCCTTATACACTCCTTTCCTTCTCACCGAGGGTCACTTGCCACCGAGTGACCCTTTTAATAGTTACTTTCCTCATTTAAATCAAATAAAGAGAGTGAGGAATAGAAAACCTCTCTCACTCATTTTGGTTGTCGTTAAAATAACGATCACTGATGCAAATACTATATTCTTATAAACCAATCACTTGACCTTTAAATATAGACTAGCAAGGTATATACAAAACGTATTTTGAATTATATCCGATTGTTTTTTATGTAACAATTATTAAAATTCCATATAGTTTTGTTCAAATACTATATAACCAATGCTGTACATTTAAATATTTTAAATTCTTATCCTGAAAATTTAGAGGGAACGAGTACCTGTAACAAATACTGTAGAACAAGAAGATACGATTACATTTGTTATTAAATAGACGGTTCTGGTTCAAAAACTTCAAGATAATTTGAACAAATCTATAAACTTGGACATACTGATACTAGTATCAGTGTTCTTCTTCATATATTTGCACCAGAACCGAATCAATCTAATTGAAAATAAATTACCAATATAGTAAAATATAGGTGACAATTTAGTGAAATAAGCCTAGAAAAATACATAAAAGGAGATGAATAAAATGAACTTTAAGAAATTGGGGATTATATTGTTAGGTTCAGCAACTCTTTCATTCAGCGGTACAAATTTTACGCAGGCTAAAGATTTCAAAGAATTCAAAGATATAGAACCAAATAATACTATGGGTACTGCTAATGTACTTAATTTGAATTATGACTGCTTGGTTTATGGAAATTTAAATTTAGATGATAAAGAAGGTGTAGATTTCTTTAAATTTTCCCCAAGCAAGACAATGGACGTTGAGGTTATTTTACAAGGCATGGATGATGGTAATGATTTTGATTTATTTGTACGAGATTCGAAAGGGAAGATTATAAAAGAAATCCCTGAATCTTTCTAATGATATGGAAGAACTTGTTTTCGAAGCAGAAGCAAAGAAAGATTATTATGTTGAAGTAAGTGCACATTTACGAAATAGTGAATGGAAAGACTTTAATTACAATTTACAGGTATGGGAAGAGTAAAACTTCAGTTACGAGGTCGTCCGTTCGGGCGGCTTTTTATTTGTTACTGTGTCAAATTAAGTGCAACACTTGCTCCATGAACGCTTCGGTGTGCAGATTTCCAACCCAAGCATTTTCTTGGGCGATTATTAATTAAATATAACGCCTTTTTTAATTCATCATTGCTTACCTCAGCTAGGTTTGTTCGCTTAGGGAAAAATTCGAGTAAACTCTTTTCATTACTGCCCCGCTGCCAAGAAGCGTAAGGATCTGCGAAATAAACTTGGATATTCAAGTCTTTTTCCAAGTTTGTATAACAACTAAATTCTTTGCCTCAATCAGTCGTTGCCGTTTGAAAACTGTCTTTTGGTAAAGCATGACAGTGGATGGACTTGGCTTAATTTGTTTGGCAATCGCCCGAATCGAGAAACCTAAAGCAAGAAATGTTTCTATTTTTGAACGTACAGATATGGTAAGATGTTGGTAGCTCATAACGATTCCTCCGTATGATGTTTAGTGTGGTAACTTACATTTTACACGGAATCGTTATGGGCATTTTCTATTTCGTCTTGGTGTTACTTAATATTTCAATTCGTCATTTGATAAAAAACACAGGACACAACACAAATTGGAAACTAAAGAAACCGCATAACTTTAACATCTCCCTAAGGGGTCCTGCCGCATTGCCATCAAGCTAATATTTGAAGTAATTCCATAACGAAAATTTTATATCTTTGTAGATATTTATGAGAATTAATCACATTTTTCTGTTTCGGGAATCCGCAGTTTCCTTAGCTTTATAGCGATGATAGTATCTCAACTTGTAAATCTTTTATTTCAATTTTTGTATATTGGCAAGTTATCGGTTTATTATTAGATTCTTTAAAAATATATCATTCGTTATGTAGAAAGAATGCATGCCTTCAAACTCTTTAAATTCTTCATCCAAATTTTGAACTTCTTCTTTAAATTGAAATCCAAGTTTCTCTACAACTTTAATAGATGCTTTATTTTCAGGAAAAACAACAGCAACGATACGTTCTATTCCTATTTTCAAAAAAGCGTACTGTAAAAGTGCGTATGTGGCTTCAGTTGCATATCCTTTTTTCCATTTGTCATAAGATAAGGCATAATACATTTCTGTAGAAGTGAGTTCAAAATCTAAAGGCCCTAAACCGCAATACCCTATAAACTTTTGAGAAGATTTTTCAAAAATAGAAAGGTTAAATTTAGCAATATTACTTACTGTGTTCTTTTTGTTCATCTCCATGCTCCATAGAATAATATCTTGTATTTCCTCTAATGAATATTCAGGAGATGGCATAAAACGCTTTGTTTCAGGGTGTTTTTGCAATTCATATAAATGTTTTGCATCAGATATATGATAAGGTTTTATTAATAATCTTTCTGTTTCGATATAAGCATTTACAAACATGTTACACCTCTTTATATAGTAATAATATATTTTTTACTTCCGCTATTAGCAAAAAGCACTCTCTTATTTCTACCTCCACTCTGATATATTCGATGAAAGATTACATAATTCCTATAGAAATTAGATATTTCCCTTAAATATTTATATAAACGAGTTAATTTCATAATTCTGAGCTCAGTCATATCAACGTCTTTCAGACAATGAAAAACAGGCACCTCCCCAAATTCGGTATAATGGTAGCGACAA
>NZ_JBNNTI010000091.1:0-5224 GCF_050278625.1 Viridibacillus sp. NPDC096237
TACCAACGCATCCAAGTTTCTACTTGCGATTTATTTTTGATTTCATATTTCTCCATAATTTCTTTCGTTGTTAATTGACCACTTAATTTTTCTTGTACAACTGCCCATTTTACTTCTCTTGAATATAGGTTTTTGCCCATGCAAAAACACCCCCGATTTAAGTACTGATTTTCAGTGTACCATGTTCGAAGGTGTTTTATGTTGTCTTATAATTTTAGGTTAGTCCAAAAATGAGTTAATAACTAAAACCTCTTCTTTTTCCAATGTAGCGTGAAAAGATTCGTATCCAGAGAAACTGATGTATCAAAAGCAACGCTTTATAACGACAAAGACATCCGTTCGAGAATAAACTAAGAACTCACGACAAGTGCCCGAAACAAGTACAGCGAGAAATGAACAAAAGTAACAAGGATACACTTATTGCATCCTAAAAAGAAAAAATCAAATTTGGAAGAGGAAAACAAGCAATTAATGAAATTATATAAAGGAGAACATTATTCTCCTTCTTCTAACGTGATTGGAAAATGACACAAATAGATACTATATAAAATTTCTCCTAAGTATACATGGTGCGTGCTGCTTCTATGTATCGGAAGCGGTAATTTCCAGCAATTATGTAAGGTTTAATGCCTTCCCTATTCAACATATAGCTGATTTCTTCCATATCGTACTCCAACCAACTTACGTGTGGATAATAAAGTTTGATCAAACTTCCAAAGCTTTGTTGAAGTAGAAAATTTTTAATAATATTTATTAGTCCATAGCAAGAGGTGTTAGATATGAGGAGAGTAGATGTTGTATATGCGTTTATTTATGACGAAATAGAAAAAAGTATTAATGGTTAATAACCGTATTCACTTGGTCTTGGAGCAGTTGAAATAGGAGGAAACATTCGCCCCTTTGGAAGAACCGCAGAACCAATACCCCCATTAAATTGACCTTTATAGAGTGCTTGTAGCTGTATTTTTACAGGAACAACACATTGCTGAACTAAATGGCATTTCATTTAGTTTTTCCTTCAGCCCTAACATAAATTGATAATTTTTTTATTTTGCATATTGTTATCATTCATCCATTGAAAATATTCAGGATGATTTAAAAAACCCAAGCAACTGGTTTTCCCTTAAATTTACCGAAAGTCATTTTCTTAGAATTACCTCCTAAAAAATCACTACCCAATATAAGCACCCTATTTCATACAAACATTTTTAACGTTTAATTTACTATTTTTATATCTATTATAAATATGTATTATTGGACCTTTCATATGCATCAATAATCTATTCTATTCTATAAATTATCTTTCAGCCAAAATAGTTTTCCTTACATTAGCTCTGATATCATTTTAAACGTACATGGATAGGCAAACTATAAAGAAATAACCCTATAAATCCAATGAGGACTATATAGTAATCAACAAGTCGTTACATTTTATATAAAAATACAAGGGTCTTACTACATATACACTTATTATCTATCAAGGCTTTTTTAAGTTATATAATACGAGACAGACGTGATTCGATGTGTTCCGTTTCCAGTTGGTTCTCCCCTCTTTCAGCCAAACTTCTTTTCACTTCACGGCATTATCTCTCAAATCACTTTACATTCAATAGATAGGTAAAATAAAAGTTATTTGCTTTTGAGAGCTTTTCACAATCGCCTAATAAAAGTAGGAAATAACTTTAGTTTAAGAAAAGTGGCAAAGTAGTAATTTTTCTATTTTTTATAACTTTTGGTACACGTTTTTGCTCTAAGGGTAGGATTATCTATGAAGATTCAGTTTCTTTTTACGTTTATTGGTTATCCTCCTTGTTTATTATTTGAATAAATTTCGGATTTACAACACAACCTTAAAGCTGTTAGAAAAATTCTAAAATTAGATAGGAAGTGCAATTATGGGAATACTAAGTGGAACCCCCCAAAAAGAACCTTTACATTATGGTGAAGTGTTCACTATATGGACGACCCTTGCAGTAAATAATGGATTAATTGCTGGGTATCAAACATTTTTTAATCACACTGGTGACAAAGATTTAGCGAAGATCATTGAAGAATGTATCCAAATGATGAAAGAGGCAAATAAGCAATTAGAAAAGCTATTAAAAGTAAATGGTATCGCTCTTCCACCTGCGCCTCCTGAACGTCCAAATGCAAGAATAGAAGCTATCCCTGCTGGAGCAAAATTTAATGACCCAGAAATTAGCGCTGCACTTTCAATGGATACTGCTGCAGGCTTGGTTGCATGCAGTCAAGCTATGGGAACATGTACTAGAGAAGATGTAGCTTTGATGTATGGACAATTTCATTTGGCCAAAGCTCAAATTGGCGCAAAACTATTGCGACTTAATAAAGAAAAAGGTTGGCTTGTTCTTCCTCCATTACATCTAGACTATCCAGAAAGCTAATCTTAATTTTGGGCACTCTAATTTAGATTGCCCTTTTTACTTTAATGAATTCTCCCCACTAATACAATTCAAAAATAATAATTTTTCACTTCTAATTTTTTATTGTTAGTAGCTATTTTGGACATGCGCTCCAACTACTATGTATTTATAACTAAATGGGCATTTTAAAAATGAAAGAAGGTTTATCTATGAATCATAATTTAACTGAACTTGAAGTGGAGCACTTACGAAGCTTGATAGGTGCACATGGAACTATAGCAAAAAAATTAGAATTTTATGCACAAAATTGTGCAGATTCGGAGTTAAAAACAATTTTTGAAAGAGATGCACAAGCAGCTAAACAATCTAAACAAGAATTAATGTCTTTTCTAAATTAGGAGGAATTCTATGTTTCAAGATAAAGAAATGGTTAATGACTACCTTGCAGGATTAAACGCAAGCTTAACAGGATATGCGAATAAGATAGCTCAAACAAATAATTTAGAACTAAGACAAACTTTGATACAAATGAGAAATCAGGATGAGTCCCGTCAAAGAACTGTATATAGCTATGCTCTCCAAAAGGGGCACTATAAACCTGCAGCTCCTGCTTCCCAAGAGGTAATCACTCAGTTTAAAACACAATTAATGTCTGAACAATAACAAAAATAAAATTTTAGTAAATATTTTAAGTGAAAAGCCGATCATCATTTTTTAGAGTCGGCTTTTACTTAATTCAATAATTTTTATATAGAGGTATCTAAAAATTATTAAATTAAGTAAAAATTCTTGGGTTCCCATCTGATACATATAACAGGTCAAAACGCTATATTAGGAGATTACCTAGCAGCTATAAGTTATGGAATATTGTTCTTAGTTTTATACCAAACCTTACATTGTATTCAAAAAATAAACCTGAGCAAATTGCCCAGGTCTTAATCAATCCTTATGCATCAATTTCATAATGAAACTCGCTATAAAAATTAATATAATAGAACCGATCAATGCTGGGAAAATATAGAAATCACTTATTGTTGGTCCCCATTCACCTAATAATTTTCCACCTATCCATGCTCCAATAATACCCGCTATAATATTACCAATAATTCCTCCTGGGATGTCCCTACCTATAATTAAGCTCGCTACCCATCCAAGAAGACCGCCTATAATAAGAAACCAAAGTAGACTAAACATATTTAACCCTCCTTTTAAGCTTGATATTATAATTCCCAATTAGCTAAAAATAAAACATTTATTTAATAATGTATATCAAAATAATAGGTGATAGCACTTTACTTGTTCTAAGGCTGTCTGAACAGCTCCAAGATCTTCTACTAAAGCACCCCGTTCGTATTATAAGGTCAGCCAGAGAATAAATTGTACCCTTTGTAAAGGACATTTTTGAAAAAGGTCATGCCACATGGAGAAGATTATTTCTGTATTGTACAGGAGTCATCTTCTTTAAGTTCCATTGGTACCTGAAATTGTTATAGTACGTCATATAATTTTTGATTTCTCTTTTAAGTTCTTCAAGCGTATTACACCGCTTTATAAAGGCTTCATCTTTGAAGTGACCAAAGAAAGACTCTTGGGGAGCGTTATCCCAACAGTTTCCTCTTCTTGACATTGATTGTCTAAGTCCCAGTTTTCTTACGTGTTTCTGAAAGGTTGGACTTGTATAATGCACTCCTTGATCAGAGTGAATAAAAGCTCCTTCTGCAAACTTTACTCGTTTTTTCTTCATTAACTTTACTAATGTATTTGTAGCTAAATCTAATGTCATTCTACTGGACACATTATAGGCAAGTCTCTTAAATTCGTCTGTATATGTAACACCCTTTGAACTTAAGGATTTAACATATCGATTATTAGATAGCATTTCCATTTCTGTCTCAGTAAAGTGTTTTTTTGACATTTAAATGTTCTCCGATTCCTCATTTTTTTCATTATACATAAGAGTACCCTATAGAGCAGACCTTTTTTAAGTGTCTACTCTATAGGGTACATTTTAGAATCTGGTTGACTATTTTTTATTCAATTTATAGATTGATAGTAGCCGGGGTAGAACGGAAGCACCCGTGGGACTTAATCCCGACAACTAAACTGTTCGCCCTCTACTTGTTAACACATGATTAGGCTGGTTGGGACATTACGATCTCGTATAACAAGCGAAGATATGAATAACAAGCTAGATAGAGGCTACCGGTCAATACACTACATGAGGAGGAGATAAACTATGAATCCAGTAGTTGGTCTGGATGTCGCAAAAGGTGAAAGTCAGGTTCAAATGTTCTTGGATAAAAAAATGCCCTATAAAAGCAGTGTGAAAGTGGACCATACGGTGGAAGGATTGGAAGAGTTACACTCTTATTTATTAGATATAGAGAATCAAACAGGGATGAAACCACCTATTGTTTTAGAAGCGACAGGTCACTATCATGCCCCAGTTGTACAGTTTTTAGAGGCAAGAGAGTACATTGTCATAATCGTAAATCCACTGGTATCTTATCGAGCAAAAAGCTCTAACTTACGAAAAACTAAAACAGATGCCATTGATGCCTATCACTTAGGTGAACTGTATTACAAAGAGGATTTAGAGCCTCAGAAAAAGCGTGGTATTCAGCTTTTAAACCTTCGGCATCTGACAAGGCAACACGAAAATATGACGGGAATTATGGTTCAAACAAAGCTACAATTTCAAGCTGTATTAGATCAAGTTTTCCCTGAGTATAAAGGAGTTTTTGGTGATTTATACGCTGAGATTTCATTAAGAACTTTACAGTCCTTCCCTACATCTGAATCAGTACTAAAAGCAGGTGTAGAAGAGATTGCTCAATTTA
>NZ_JBNNTI010000092.1:1755-2966 GCF_050278625.1 Viridibacillus sp. NPDC096237
TCCTTGTTCTTTGAAAACTGGATAAAACGACATTGAAGCAAATTAAGTAACACATTTTTTATTATTAAGTTTTTTAGGCTTAATAACTAACTTTTAGGTTAAGTTATTAAGGGCGCATGGCGGATGCCTTGGCACTAGGAGCCGAAGAAGGACGGCACTAACACCGATATGCTTCGGGGAGCTGTAAGTGAGCTTTGATCCGGAGATTTCCGAATGGGGGAACCCACTGTTCGTAATGGAGCAGTATCTTGACGTGAATACATAGCGTCTTGATGGCAGACCCAGGGAACTGAAACATCTAAGTACCTGGAGGAAGAGAAAGAAAAATCGATTCCCTGAGTAGCGGCGAGCGAAACGGGAATAGCCCAAACCAAGAGGCTTGCCTCTTGGGGTTGTAGGACACTCTATATGGAGTTACAAAGGAATGAGTTAAACGAAGCGGTCTGGAAAGGCCCGCCAGAGCAGGTAACAGCCCTGTAGTTGAAAGTTCATTCTCTCTTGAGTGTATCCTGAGTACGGCGGAACACGTGAAATTCCGTCGGAATCTGGGAGGACCATCTCCCAAGGCTAAATACTACCTAGTGACCGATAGTGAACCAGTACCGTGAGGGAAAGGTGAAAAGCACCCCGGAAGGGGAGTGAAATAGATCCTGAAACCATGTGCCTACAAGTAGTTAGAGCCCGTTAATGGGTGATAGCGTGCCTTTTGTAGAATGAACCGGCGAGTTACGATTACATGCGAGGTTAAGTTTTAGAAGACGGAGCCGTAGCGAAAGCGAGTCTGAATAGGGCGAATGAGTATGTGGTTGTAGACCCGAAACCAGGTGATCTACCCATGTCCAGGGTGAAGGTAAGGTAACACTTACTGGAGGCCCGAACCCACGTACGTTGAAAAGTGCGGGGATGAGGTGTGGGTAGCGGAGAAATTCCAATCGAACCTGGAGATAGCTGGTTCTCTCCGAAATAGCTTTAGGGCTAGCCTCGTGATAGAGAATCCTGGAGGTAGAGCACTGTTTGAACTAGGGGTCCATCCCGGATTACCGAATTCAGACAAACTCCGAATGCCAGTGATTTATGCACGGGAGTCAGACTGCGAGTGATAAGATCCGTAGTCAAAAGGGAAACAGCCCAGACCACCAGCTAAGGTCCCAAAGTAATTGTTAAGTGGAAAAGGATGTGACGTTGCTTAGACAACCAGGATGTTGGCTTAG
>NZ_JBNNTI010000092.1:3062-4894 GCF_050278625.1 Viridibacillus sp. NPDC096237
CAGAAGCAGCCATCATTTAAAGAGTGCGTAATAGCTCACTGGTCGAGTGACGCTGCGCCGAAAATGTATCGGGGCTAAACAATTCACCGAAGCTGTGGATGGACATCTTAGATGTCCGTGGTAGGAGAGCGTTCTAAGTGCTGTGAAGTCAGACCGGAAGGACTGGTGGAGCGCTTAGAAGTGAGAATGCCGGTATGAGTAGCGAAAGACGGGTGAGAATCCCGTCCACCGAATGACTAAGGTTTCCTGAGGAAGGCTCGTCCGCTCAGGGTTAGTCGGGACCTAAGCCGAGGCCGATAGGCGTAGGCGATGGACAACAGGTTGATATTCCTGTACCACCTATTTACCATTTGAGCAATGGGGGGACGCAGTAGGATAGGGTAAGCATGCTGTTGGTTATGCATGTTCAAGCAGTGAGGCGTGAAATGAGGCAAATCCCATTTCTATAACGTTGAGCTGTGATGACGAGGACGTATGTCCGGAGTTCCTGATTTCACACTGCCAAGAAAAGCCTCTAGCGAGGTAAAAGGTGCCCGTACCGCAAACCGACACAGGTAGTCGAGGAGAGAATCCTAAGGTGTGCGAGAGAACTCTCGTTAAGGAACTCGGCAAAATGACCCCGTAACTTCGGGAGAAGGGGTGCTCTAGTAGGGTGAAAGCCCGAGAGAGCCGCAGTGAATAGGCCCAGGCGACTGTTTAGCAAAAACACAGGTCTCTGCAAAACCGTAAGGTGACGTATAGGGGCTGACGCCTGCCCGGTGCTGGAAGGTTAAGAGGAGTGCTTAGCGCAAGCGAAGGTGCGAATTGAAGCCCCAGTAAACGGCGGCCGTAACTATAACGGTCCTAAGGTAGCGAAATTCCTTGTCGGGTAAGTTCCGACCCGCACGAAAGGCGTAACGATCTGGGCACTGTCTCAACGAGAGACTCGGTGAAATTATAGTACCTGTGAAGATGCAGGTTACCCGCGACAGGACGGAAAGACCCCGTGGAGCTTTACTGTAGCCTGATATTGAATTTTGATACAGCTTGTACAGGATAGGTAGGAGCCAGAGATTCCGGAGCGCCAGCTTCGGAGGAGGCGTTGGTGGGATACTACCCTAGCTGTATTGAACTTCTAACCCATGCCCCTTAGCGGGGTAGGAGACAGTGTCAGGCGGGCAGTTTGACTGGGGCGGTCGCCTCCTAAAGAGTAACGGAGGCGCCCAAAGGTTCCCTCAGAATGGTTGGAAATCATTCGTAGAGTGTAAAGGCATAAGGGAGCTTGACTGCGAGACCTACAAGTCGAGCAGGGTCGAAAGACGGGCTTAGTGATCCGGTGGTTCCGCATGGAAGGGCCATCGCTCAACGGATAAAAGCTACCCCGGGGATAACAGGCTTATCTCCCCCAAGAGTCCACATCGACGGGGAGGTTTGGCACCTCGATGTCGGCTCATCGCATCCTGGGGCTGTAGTCGGTCCCAAGGGTTGGGCTGTTCGCCCATTAAAGCGGTACGCGAGCTGGGTTCAGAACGTCGTGAGACAGTTCGGTCCCTATCCGTCGTGGGCGTAGGAAATTTGAGAGGAGCTGTCCTTAGTACGAGAGGACCGGGATGGACACACCGCTGGTGTACCAGTTGTTCTGCCAAGGGCATCGCTGGGTAGCTATGTGTGGACGGGATAAGTGCTGAAAGCATCTAAGCATGAAGCCCCCCTCAAGATGAGATTTCCCATTACGCAAGTAAGTAAGATCCCTCAAAGACGATGAGGTAGATAGGTTCGAGGTGGAAGTGTGGCGACATACGGAGCTGACGAATACTAATAGATCGAGGACTTAACCAAATTTTACTTAACAA
>NZ_JBNNTI010000093.1:0-4867 GCF_050278625.1 Viridibacillus sp. NPDC096237
TTCTTCTTTTACTGGACATAGTAGATTCTCCTTCTTGTTATCTATTATTCTACTTGCCCTTAATTTTACTGTCCAACTAAGTGTAGACTATTCATAGTTATTAAATGGTATGAAATATGGATCTGATTAATATGAAGAGAAGAAATATCATCCACCTGTGATGAGGTTTCTTCTCTTTTTCTTATTTATGAAGATGGAGGACATTTTCTTTTCACTAGTTTTACAGCGCATATTTTTCACTTTAGCCCTCTCTTGAACTCAGTAAATTATATTAATCTTCACGTAGATACTAAAAGAGCTTAGCTATAGTAAGATTAAGAAGGAGTTTATCTCCATAAATTCCCTATGCCTACTTTCATTTCACATTCAGTTCATAAAGAAATGCTAAAGTAGCTTTTATAAGAGTGCTGAAACGTTTTATGGGGGAAAATAAGGAGGAATTATTAATAATGAATGAAGAGATAAAAGAAAACAAATTAAGGGGTTGGCGACAATTTGTTCAGTTAATAAAACAAACAGGACCGCCTAAGCTTTTATTAATCATTGCACTTTGTATGAGTTTTGCTACAACAGGGGTAGGCTTTGTCGTTCCGTTGTTCACAAAAAAGTTAGTGGACGGTTTTTCACTGGACTCACTTAACTATTGGCAAATTATTTTGTTAGTCATTGCTTTTATTGCCCAGGCAATAGCGAGCGGGCTTTCAATTTATCTGTTAAACCGAGTTGGTCATCACGTGGTAGCAAAATTGAGAGATCGTTTGTGGAAAAAATTACTCCGCTTACCAATTCCTTATTACGATAAAAATGATACAGGAGAGACATTGAGTCGTGTAACGAATGATACCGCAGTTGTGAAGGAACTCATTACAGAACATCTTGCTAACTGTTTATCTGGAATTATTGCGATAATCGGTTCTGTTACGATTTTGCTATTCTTAGATTGGAAAATGACTTTAGTAATGCTTGTTGCTGTTCCGATTGCTATGCTGATTTTAATGTTGTTAGGAAAGAAAATGTATGTAATTTCAAAAGGAATGCAAGATGAAACGGCAAAATTTACTGCTGTGTTAAATCAAGTATTACCAGAATCACGTTTAGTGAAGGCTTCAAATGCAGAGATCATAGAATATGAGCGTGGAAAAAAAGGTATTACAAATCTCTTCAATTTTGGTTTAAAAGAAGCCAAAATACATGCACTTATCTCACCTTTAATTTCTTCCATTCTCATGATAGTATTAGTCGCAATTATTGGGTATGGAGGAGTACGTGTCTCTTCTGGAGCACTAACAGCTGGCGACATGGTTGCTTTTATTTTATATTTAATTCAAATTATTATCCCAATGACTCAATTAACGATGTTCTTTACACAATTGCAAAAAGCAATGGGAGCAACCGAACGCATTAGTACAGTACTTGAACATGACGAAGAAGAAATACACATAGGTAAACAGTTAGAGCTAGTGACAGAACCTATTCATGTGAATCATGTGGATTTTGCATATGAAAATGACTCAATTTTATCTAATATTAATTTTACAATTGAACCAGGTAAAGTAACGGCTATTGTTGGACCGAGTGGTGGAGGAAAGACCACTATATTTTCTCTTTTAGAGCGATATTATCAAACTACAAAAGGGAACATTACACTAGGAGATACACCTATTGATACGTTCTCCTTACATTCTTGGAGAAGTCAAATTGGGTACGTTGCTCAGGAAAGCGCACTTATATCCGGTACAATACGCGATAACATTTGTTATGGAATAGATAAAGAGGTTACAGATACAGAACTTGAAAGAGTCGCTAAAATGGCGTATGCTGATCAATTTATTCAAGCACTTCCAGATAAGTTTAATACTGAAGTAGGAGAACGTGGAATCAAGCTTTCAGGAGGACAACGACAACGTATCGCAATCGCTAGAGCACTATTACGCGATCCCCAAATTTTAATGCTTGATGAAGCAACTTCTAGCCTTGATAGTAAATCTGAGATTTATGTTCAAAAAGCATTAGATAATTTGATGAATGGCAGAACGACATTAGTTATTGCTCACCGTCTTTCTACTGTTGTCGATGCTGACAATATACTATTTGTAGAGAAGGGACATATTACGGGAAGTGGGACGCATAATACGTTATTCCAATCACATGAGATGTACAAAGAATTTGCCAAACAACAATTACGTATTCAAGAGTAAGTATGAAGGGATTTGTTGTCATGACAAGATTATTAGTTGTGGATGATGATGAACATATTAGAGAATTAGTAAGCATATTTTTACAAAATGAGGGTCTCAGTATACTGGAAGCTGTGGACGGTGTTGATGCACTGTCCAAGCTAGAATCGGAAAAAGTTGATATGGTCATTATGGATATAATGATGCCAAATATGGATGGATGGGAATTATGCCGAGAAATACGAAAGCTAAATAACGATTTGCCTATTCTTATGCTGACTGCAAAAGGAGAAACAGCTCAAAAAGTAAAAGGATTTAACCTGGGTACAGATGACTATCTTGTAAAACCATTTGAGCCAGCAGAATTAATTGTTCGAGTTAAATCTATCCTAAAGCGTTACCATATTTCTTTATCCCAAACAGTGGAAGTGGGAAGTGTTTGGATGAACCGAGAAACGTATGAGCTAATGTATAGAGGAGAAAATATTACTCTTCGATTAAAGGAATTTGAATTATTATTTACATTAGCAAGTTATCCTGGGAAGACATTCTCTCGAGAACAGTTAATAGAAGATATTTGGGGATATGACTATGAAGGTGATGATCGTACGGTAGATGTTCATATTAAAAGACTTCGAGAGCGATTCCCAGAAGATAAAAGTGAATTCACAATACGGACGATCCGGGGGCTCGGTTATCGATTGGAGCTAGGGGCATGAAGAAATGGATAATTTCGTTAAAAGTATTGAGTATGTTAATACTTTTTCTTTTAACTAATACGCTCTTTGCATTTATTTCTTATCATGTGACCTCATTTATATACGATTGGCTTGATAAGCATCCCCAAGGTTTTTGGCAACAATTTTATACTGTAATAGGTGTATTTATCCTTTTTGCATGTACTGCTGCCATTTTCTTTTTATTTGGATATAGAAGGCAGCGTAGCTATTGGGATACGGTGGTTGATGCTATAGGACGAATTGCAAAAGGGGATTTTAGCGTCAAATTAGACTTAAAATCAGATGATGACGAAAATCATATTGGACAACTCATTAGCGGAATAAATCATATGGCGATGGAATTAGGTGAAATGGAAAAAATGCGTCAGGAGTTTATATCCAACGTTTCGCACGAAATTCAATCGCCATTAACCTCGATTAATGGATTTGCAAAAGCTTTGAAAAACATTAATTTGACTGATGAAAAACGACAGCATTATTTAGAGATTATTGAGATGGAAAGCCACCGATTATCGAAAATTAGTGATAATTTACTAAAGTTAACATCATTAGAATCACAACATCACCCATTTGAGCCAAAGTCGTATCGTCTGGATAAACAATTGCGTAATGTGGTTTTATCCTGTGAGCCGAGATGGATTTCTAAAAATATTGAAATGGAAATCGATTTGGAAAATGTTATGGTATTTGCTGATGAAGATTTGATGAATCAAGTGTGGATGAATTTAATTAGTAACAGTATAAAGTTTACCCCAGATGGAGGAATGATTTGTATTCGTTTATTTAATCAAAATGATACTGTGACTATTTCCATTACTGATAATGGAATAGGAATGACAGAAGAAGATCAGAAACATATTTTTGAACGTTTTTTTAAAGCAGATAAATCGAGAGCAGTATCAAACGGGGGCAGTGGTTTAGGGCTTTCAATTGTACAAAAGATTATAAACATGCATGATGGTAGCATCTATGTTCAAAGTAAGCTTGGAGAACAAACAACATTTCTAGTGAAGATGCCTTTAGAATAAGATGAACTGTCTCATAAATAGCTTTAAGGCAATATTATTAATTAATAGTGAAGAAAAACTTCTAGATATTACTAGAAGTCTCAGGCTGTAGACAAACTCGAAAAAACGAGTTTTTACAGTCTCTTTATTTTATACAAGATAGAATAGGGTTTCCGAAGCTTACAAATAATAGTAGCTGCAGCAACCATAATTACCCTTACTAATAAGGTAGTTGTGATGACATAGCTCAAGGCTTCTTGAATTGTACCTAGTATTTTTGTAAATATCGCTTGAGAATTAGGAGGTAAATCTCTTAAAGTAGATTCGATTTTAGGTTGATCTAACATTATTTTCAAAGAAAACTCCTTTGTGTTCCTATAAAAACATGGTATCGGAAGTAAGAAATACCCAAACATTAAATTACTCCTTCAGAGAAATAAATACAATCAGTCCTCTTTTCTTTTTGCGAAACTTACAATTCAAATAATTATTGACACCCATCTCTATTCATATTTTTGTCATATACACTTTTATTTAGGCCCTTTTTGTATAGGTTGTTGCTCTATAGGAAGAAGATAATTTAAGTTGGAGAGTTATTTGACTAGTGTTGATCAAAAAAAGAATACCCTCTTTTTTGTAGAAGTTCTTAAACTAACGACGCAGATTAGAAAATCTTATGGAATTTCATAAGATTATTCAATTTTCATTATAAATTTATAATGGGAAAATTTAGAATAAAAGTATGCGGAGTTTTAAAAATGAAAGCTATAATCCAAAGGGAATTTGGCGATGCAAGTGTACGCTTGGTCAATGAGTGTTATCGTCTCTCGTGCCTTACCGGATGTACGTGAATAGTCTACACTTAGTTGGACAGTAAAATTAAGGGCAAGTAGAATAATAGATAACAAGAAGGAGAATCTACTATGTCCAGTAAAAGAAGAAC
>NZ_JBNNTI010000094.1:0-4854 GCF_050278625.1 Viridibacillus sp. NPDC096237
AATCATTCCTTCGAACAAAAACACTTAAAAATCTAAAAGTGATAATCTACAAGAAAAGGTTGGATTGTCATTTACACAAAACTATTGACAGTCCCTTAAGAAGATAGATAGAGCAGAAGCAACAATCTTTGAGAAAACAGCCTAACTAAATAATAAAATTATTTGTTGCAATCCTATTTAAGGCTGTTATTACATTTAATAGGATTTTTTGGATTGTGAAAATTAGGGTTGTGTTATGTATGGCAAAAAGAAAGATTGGATTGTGCTGTAGCATTACATCATATAATTCCTTCTTCTCCAACTGCATAAATAGCGAATGATTCCCTCAAAAGCCATATGAGACGATCCTTTTTACAATTAATAAATTTGTAAGGAATGAGTAAGAAAAAAGAAAAAATCGATTCTTACAATAAAAGTACAAGATAAAAGGGGGTATTAAATGACTTATATTAAAAACAAATCAGCTGACAAAAGTCTTTGAAGGGAGCTATTTTCAATCTTTCATCATTTTTGTGCTACGGTATGTATAAATTTCACCTTGCTTCACATGCATGTTGGCACTAAAAACAAGCTAGAATCGACAAATAACATCCAATGGTTGGCATGAAGACCATGGTATGGCGAACTATGCAATATTGGAGCTTGAAAAGACTGTACGTTTAATTGATTTAGGCTTTTTTTCCTTATACACAGAAATGAATGAAAAAAATTGAATCTCTTGCAAGCAATTTTGAGAAATTACTTGATAACTTGGTTAAGTTAGAGGGGACAACAAACAAACAGGAAAGTAGGCAAGATCTAAACAGTGCGGAGTTTTGCAATACTCTTATATGATAGCCTTAAATCCATTCTTTATAGAAAAGCGACGAAATCAATACTGCGTCTACAAAAAGTTTATAAACATAAGTATTACAAGAGATAAAAATAAGTTGAACTCCACTAATATCATATGGTACTTACGGAAGGCAGCTTCTATATATTTTACCATCTGTTTACTTTATTTTTTCTTTGGTTTTGTTTATGTATACTGCTAAATAAGGACAACAAGGAGTTACCTTTGTTCGAAATAAGCAATGAAATCGATCACTTATCTAAGGAGGCAATTCTTTTATGAAAAATAAATTATCTGGGGTGTTAGCTGCTACATTAGCGTTAACGATGATCCTACCAACAGGAACGATGGCGTTTTCTAGCAGTCAGACTATGGTTGTAGTTAGCCAAGAAGTTGCTAGCCAAGAACTGAAAAAGATTGCGGCAGAGAAGGCTACTCTACTCACGAAGTCCTATGAGACGACTAGCGTGCAGTATGCGCTAATTGATAATGGCAAACTTATTTTGTCGGGTCAGACAGGCAAGAACGATATGAAAGGGAAACAGCCGCTGACCAAAGATACTCTATACGGGATTGGTTCAGTCAGTAAAATGTATGCAGCGGCGGCTGTGATGAAATTGGTCGACGAAGGAAAAGTCGATTTGGATGCTCCTGTCGTCCACTATGTTCCTGATTTCCAGATGAAAGACGAGCGTTACAAACGCATTACGCCACGTATGCTGTTAAACCACTCCTCCGGTTTGCAAGGTACTGAGTATAGCAATAATTTTTTATTTAAAGATAATGATACCTATGCCCATGATAATTTGTTGCGACAATTGTCCAACCAGAACTTGAAGGCGGACCCTGGCGCGTTCTCGGTATACTGCAACGACGGCTTTACGCTGGCTGAGATTATGGTGGAAAAAGTAAGCGGTATGAGCTTTACCGAATTTATACATCAACGGTTTACAGAACCCTTAAAGCTAAATCATACGAAAACGCCTCAGGACAAATGGGAAAACGATAAGCGGGCTGGACTTTATTTTCCAACGTACCAAGGACAGCTTCCTACTGAATCGGTGAATGTGATTGGTACGGGAGGGATCTCTTCCACGGCAGAAGATATGGTGCGATTCTCACAAATATTTATGGGACGGGGAAAAGGAATCCTCTCTGATAAGGCAGTCAAGGCGATGGAGCAAGAGGAATATAAAAAAGGAATGTGGCCAGGGGATGTAGATAATATTGTAAACTATGGTCTTGGCTGGGATAGTGTGAAACTATATCCATTCAATGAATATGGGATAAAGGGCTTGGCTAAAGGCGGCGACACGGGACTGCAACATGCTACACTGGTCGTACTTCCTGAACAGAAGATGGCAGTGGCTGTGTTGTCATCCGGCGGTAGCAGCTCTACAAATCAACTGATGGCGACAGAAATACTGCTCGCTGCGCTTAAAGAGAAGGGCACAATTAAGGATATCAAGCCGAACAAATCCTTTGGCAAGCCGGTCAAGGCCAAGATGCCTCAAGACATAGCAAAGAAAGCGGGTTTTTACGGCAATAGTTTCAGTCATTTCAAAATAGAAATTACGAAGAATGGAGAACTGATCTTACCAGCTAATTTAGAAGAAAAATATGTATATACTGCGAATGGAAGCTTTATTAATGAGACAGGTACCTCCAAGCTCAACTTCGTCACAGAGAAGAATAGACGAACATATTTGAGGGAGAGCACATTTATATCGTTGCCAGGTTTAGGGCAAACAGCAGTTACTCAATATTTAGCCGAGAAACTAGAAGACAATGTGCTATCGAAGGAAACCACTGCCGCATGGGCGAAGCGGGAAGGCGTTAAGTTCTATCTCGTAAACGAGAAATATAGTTCTGCTCACTATCTCGTACCAATGATGCTTACAACACAAATTAATCGCAATAAAGGTCTAGAGGGCTATTGGGACGGCAGAAAAATTACAGGTCCAAACACGGCTGCGCATCAGCTCCAGATCCCCGTGATGACAGGCCGTGATACGACGGAATCTCGTTTCTATACAGAAGGCGGTAATGAATATATGGAGATGTCCGGATTGTTATACGTAAGTGGAACCAACGTGAAACCGCTTGATGCAAGCCAATCATCCAAAGTTACGCTACAAGCAAATGGGCATGCGGGATGGTTTACGATCCCGCAATCGGCAGCCGAGAAAACGATGACCGTGACGTTGCCATCGAAGGGTTCGTTCGCGGTGTATGATGAGAAGGGAGTATGCGTCGATTTTACCATTGTGAGCGGCAATAACAAAGTAAAACTGCCGAAGAACGGAACGGTTGTATTTGCTGGCGCGCCGAACTCGGAATTTGCAATTACGTTGAACTAACTACAATTTAAGATGTACTTCAAAAAAACCAGTACGACACCAAATGGTGTTTTGCTGGTTTTGTTTGTATTTACGCATTATCTTTACGAAGAGGCTTACCGAACTCTTATCATTTCCCCCAAAAACAATCATGGTAATAATCTGTCAAAGATGTTTGTATTAAAATACTAAAAGCTTTATGACAATAGCTGAAAGCATAAATTAAAGTGAAAGGGAGAAATTGTTCCCTTTTTACTTTAGAACTTCTCAAACTAATGGGGTTTACTTGAAGATCATTGAGTTGCATAGGCAGCTCTTTTTTTCTTATTGAACTAACGTGGCAGTTTAGTTGAAGAGTGTTGTTCAACAATCGGGCCAGATTGTGGAATAAAGACTAAGTTTTTTAACAGGAGTGTTTTGTTAAAATTTTTATTCGAATTAAAGATATAACAAAATTTTATAGTGATCTTACCTTATATTCTTGTGATAAGATTGCATAGTAATTTACTATAAAGTATTCATATTGATAGGATATTCTTATTAAAAGGAGAGTAGGATTGTGAGAGAAACCTGTGTTCCGACTGGCGTAGAACTAAAAAACACTGGTTTTGGATATACGTTATCCTTAATAGGTGGTAAGTATAAAATGATTATTTTGTATTGGTTGTCTGAAAATAAGGTTATGAGGTTCAATGAGCTGAAGAGATGTATTGAGACTATTCCCTTTAAAACATTAAGTGTTATGTTAAAAGAACTTGAGGAAGATGGTCTTATTATACGCAAAGAATTTCCCCAAATACCTCCAAAAGTTGAATATTCATTATCTGAACGTGGTTGTTCACTTATTCCATTGTTAGATATGATGTGCGATTGGGGAGAGAAAAATAATTTTTAAGCTCTAGAATGTAACAAAATAGGCATAGTGTAAAAAGGAAGTACCTTCTTGTTTAGGAGGTACTTCTTATTTTAACTTTTATAAAAGTTACCCATTACATATTTTCAATGAAATTTAAATAATCTTGAGTGCTTTTTTCTATTTCGCTTACAGATGGCTCAAATTCTGCTCCATAAAACGCAAAGAACGAACGATAATCTGCTTCACAATAGATGGCTGTCGTCTCAAACGGACGTAACACTTGTTCAAGTGTATAATGGTATCTTCCAGCTTAACTATAATCCACATTTTTGATCCCAGCAGATACCCCTAAAGCAATTTTACGATTCTTTAATTTATCTCCTTTTGAACCATAAGCCCATCCATAAAGGAAAACATCATCCATCCACTTTTTTAAGAGAGGAGGACAGTTGAACCAATATACAGGGAATTGGAAAACAAGGTTCCCGTGAGTTTCAATCAATTTTTGTTCTTTTTCCACATTTATGTTCTCATCCGGATATACCTTATACAATTCGTGCACAGTATATTTTTCTGGATATTTTTTTAATTCTTCTACCCATAGCTTATTAACAACAGATGTTTCTAAGCTTGGGTGTGTTATGATAACAAGAGTTTTCAATGTTTTTTCCTCCTTAAGCTGATTTCATTTTTATTGTAAAGTCCAAGCTGAAAATATGTAAGTACGCACTTTTTATGCGGTTTGTATTGTGCCACAGTGTAATTCGATACCAAGCCTAATTGGTTCATAATCCGACCAATTCGACGGCGAGACACGATCTTTTTGG
>NZ_JBNNTI010000095.1:0-4338 GCF_050278625.1 Viridibacillus sp. NPDC096237
TTCGAATTCATGGAACACTGGGCTATTTAACACCGGTGGAATTCAAGCAGCAGTCCTTATAAAAGTTGTCCAGTTTAGTGTTGACATACCAGTATTTATTAATGGACTGCTATTTGCCTTATTGTTTTATTTTACTAGTTCTTTGATTCCTTCAATGATTGCACATGCTATTTATAACCTTGGAATAGGGATCTAGTCTACTTTATAAAAAGAAGCTAGTCCATAAACAGCCACCTATATTTGTGGTATCGAAGCTATGCATATGGTTAAAAAAGATCAACCTCATCAACGGGCAAAGTCTGCCCAAAATGAGGTTGAATTCATTCATAAGTTTTTCGGAGTAGCTGCTTAATCCCAAAGTTAACAGGGTATTACCATTCTTTGTTTCTATATCATTATTTTTGCACCAGAACCCAAATTATCAATCTTTATTCAAACGCCACATCATCTACTTTTTTGCACCGATAACTTTAACATCATCAAATAACACCCATATTCACTTGTACGATGCCATCTTATTACTTGAACTCCCCTTCTTTTTAAAAGGTGTTTTGATTTATAATAATCATCTTTTAGTTCCTTTAACAATGTATCCACAAATACTAAATAGATATTTTTCATTTTTAATTTTTCTAAATGAGGATGATCTTTTTGCAAAGATTGAATTGCTAACTCATATATCAAATATTGATGTAATTGATTCCGTTCTTCTATTGAAATCATACTTCCTCCAGCAAACATATATCACATATAGAAGATAGCTGAATACGTTTAATTACATCTAATTGGCACTTAAGAAGACATTCATTATGATACTTATCAACTTCTTGTAACAAGCCCTCAGTAATAACTATTTCTCCGTTAGCCCAAGTAGATATTTTTACTGGTTTATGTTCGTTTAGTGCTTGTGAAATGTACACCTTATATCAGAAGTTACTTAAGGTCAAATGCCGAGAAGCAATTATATGACAATTAACAATTAACTGGAAATTAATTGACAAAATTTTAAAAATATGCAATATTTGTAAATGAGTGATTTGAAGATAGTTTGATTATTAATAAAGGAGTGAATAAGATGGTCAAAAAGTTTCTTGTTTTATTTAGTATCGTAGTTGTAATGTTTAGTAGTTTTGTTTCTTTTAGTAAAATCAGCCACGCTAGTGAGGTTTCTGATCGGGAAACTACTTTTAGTGAAATTGATGAAGAATTAATTCAAGCAGCAGAAAAAGTTTCTAGTTATTTTTCTGTAGATGAAGATGAGAATATTATCTTTAATGCTGATCGTGATACGTTAATTAGTGATTTAGGAGTATCGGAGAAAGATGCTGATTTAATGATTCTGGCGGTTGCTGAATTAACATCTAATAATAAAAACCCAAAAATTCAGCCTTATGGATTTGTTGGAGTGTACCTTCATTTAGGTCCTAAAGTTCGAGCAATGAATGGATGGGCAGCAGGTGCCTTTGCGGCAGGTTATGTAGGATGGTATGCTAAACAATTTGCTGTTAATCCAATTACTGCCGGTGTAGCTGGTCTTATTACTGCTGGTACAGCTCTTGCTGTAAAAAATGCAGTTGAAGATAACGTCAAAAAGGTTTCTCTTGGTTTGAATATTCTAGGACTTAATTGGTCTTATGACGTGGATATTCCATAAATGTTTTAAAAATAGAGGAAGTGAGTATTACGATACTCACTTCCTTAAACTATTGATTTTATAATTAGTTAGTAGAAAAAGTGATGCATAAAAGAAGAGGAGTTATATTTAAAGTGTACTTACTTTTATTCACGATAGTTTATTGTTTTATAACACAACTTATCAATATATCTTATGGACCTTCTTTAGGAATATATTTATTACTTTTTGGCTTTATTAAAGGTTTTTTTAGTAACGAGTTTAATAACTTTATAAATCTAGAATCGTCTAAAGATTTGCATAAAAAAAATGGATCTAAAGATTCTTTAATAGAACTGTTGTCTTTAGTTATAGTCTATACTAATTCTTATTTAATTGATTATGAGCCCTTTTCTATTTTCGAATTTGTTTATTTATTTACTGGTTTTGCAATTTTATATCGTTTTCTATTTTGGGGTATACTACGAACAATTAGAGAAGAAGTTAATTTTCGAAGAAGTTAATTTCCATATTTAAAAATAACAATAAAAATATACCATTAACAACCAAACATACTGAATTCCTTAATTTTATTAGGATTTAGTATGTTTTTTTATACATTTTACAGGCGAGGGAGCCTCTCAGAATTGAGGGAGATTCTTCTTAATCTTAATCTATTCTTGAACCACTCAAGATTTTTTTTAGCTCTCTCTGATCCCCGTTAACTTGGTTTAAATCAGCGAACGCCACTGGCAATCCTTCTTGATAAAGTTCTCCATACTCTTGCAGCATTATTCGTGTAGACAGGTCTGACGTTCACCAGAAAGCCCATTAGCTAACGTATGGAGACCACCTGTTTCCATCTTCTCTTGCTGTTCGCTTTGACGCACATGAAGGGATGCCCTTATGATAACGCCGTGTCTGAAGCGATGTTTAAGGTATTTTAAACAGAATTCGCTAATGGAGCACACTTCTCCTCACTTGAACAGCTCGCTCTTGAATTAGATGATTACGTTCATTGGTTTAACAATATTCGAATTCATGGAACACTGGGCTATTTAACACCGGTGGAATTCAAGCAACAGTCCTTATAAAAGTTGTCCAGTTTAGTGTTGACACACCACTTTTGTAATTTTAGCTTTTCTGGATCCGCAATATATAAACCGAACTTCAATTCATCAGCGTTAATTTGCAAATTATTAGTTTCAAGAAAGGAAATGCATTCATTTAATGTATCCTTAGCTATTTGAAGGACATTCATCTCTTTAAGTTTCCCTAATGCTATCTTTCCTTTTTCATCTTCTGATATGTCAAGATAACCCAGCATTTTTGTAGCCATAATCACATCGTAGCCATTTTGTTGTTTAGCTACGATAGGGACATTAATGGTATTCCATATTTTTCCAAAAGGCTTCATCATTGAAAATCTATAAAAGTTTTCTCTGTTATTTTCTAACGAGAATAAACCTTCATATTGCTCAATCGTATTTTCGATTAGTATCTCCATTTTCCCACTACTTTCCTTTGACTTTAAAGTTAATGTTAAAGTATGACGTTACATAAATGTCAATAGAAATGTGAATATAACACTTATAAATGGATTTATTCTCCCTCTTCAACAAACCTGCTTCCGTTAGTTGAATAGCAACAAACAACTTTGAGAAAACAGCTTTTCTATTAGGGGTGGCGTCAGATTTATGCGGATTTACAACGTTAAGCATAAAAAGCCCCAAAATCTCGCTTTGGAAAGGTTATAATGATAACTTTTGAAACTTTTATAATTGGATTAACGTAAATATAGTAATTATTTATTGTAAGGAAGGGATTATTATTTTAATTTATTATTTGTTATTTGGTTTAGGTGGGCTTTTAGTTATAGGCACAGTGATTAATTTTATTCTAATGTGTATAGAGAGAGAAATTGAGTTTTGGCCGACTATTAAAATGCTGGGCGGTTTTCTAATTGGAATCCTACTTTTATGGATGACCATTCCAAGTCTAAAATCTGTAATAACGAAAGACTTTGATGTTGTTGATGGAAAATGCACGATAGAAATATCTTCATCTGGTCGTTCTTCTGGTTCGACTTTCAATATGCTTAATACAGACGAACAATTTAGTTTCTTCAATGAGATTCCTGAACTTGATGCTTATGGCAAATCAATTCCTTATTACTGTGAGATTACGGTGACCAAAGGCCATATGTGGGAAATGGATTATAAAATTTACGATTTAAAGACAGGAAAGCTTATGGATTCACACACAGGTGAGTAGCTTATTCTTTTAAAAAATAATAAGAATAATTATACATACGCAGCTGAAAAAATGTTCCCAAATCAACGTTTGGAAATACACCAAAAAGCCACGAATGTCGTTAAATCAACGTTTTGTGGCTTTTTGTATGTACATTAATTATATGGTGTTTTATACACCTTTTTTAAAAGTCAGCCATAGCAGTGGTTTGCGGGCATTTATACAGATAAGTTTATCATATTTCAATTGCTCTTTGTCACCAAAATAAACCTATTTTGTTAGATATAGATTTTTAAATTAGCGACATCCTTAAAGTTATCCTTATTGAACTAAACTCCCTCTATAAACATTGAAGTATCAACGGTTTTCATCACTTCGTGATGTAAGAAAAATATTTTTTCATCTCTTTTGTAGACAGATGATTGAATTTATAGTTTTTATTACCAAATAAAGCGTACGCTTCGCTAAAACTA
>NZ_JBNNTI010000096.1:0-4113 GCF_050278625.1 Viridibacillus sp. NPDC096237
CCTCTTTTCTAGGATTGGTTGTGGTGACTTAATTCTACCAAGAAAAGGTCTTCCTTTTTCTATTTATTCATTTACACAAGATATTTTACGCTCTCATCTCCTATAGAAAACTTCAAGTCACTCTACAACTATTCTTACTTAATTTCATCTTAGAATTAAAACCAATATAATCGCTATTATCGACTTTCGTTCTTAACTAACTTTATTTGTTTTTAAACCGACAATATTGTAATTTAAACTACTATATTACTATTATACGGGTTCAGGTGTAAGAGCCAAACCAATCACTATTTCATTGTTTACAAAACACCAATATAATTGTCTAATTAATCCTCTAGCTGCATAACACAGCCAAAAGTTAAACAAAAAACCTGAGTCCAGGATATTGTACTTAGGCTCATACTGTTGGGTTACCCACTCATCAAATCATTTGATTTTTTCTGAATTTATAATGAAACTCGTAAAAGGCTTATCATAAGGGTAACGCTAATCTCCCATAGCTCTTCTTTATTAAAGCCGAATTTTGCAGGAACTGTACTCCAAACAACAAATTCAAGAAGATTAATAGTATCTCCTGTATCCCATTACAAAAATGGTTATTTCTTTTCTTTTTAAACTAAAGGGGTTGGAAAATGAAACCAAAAACTATCTCATTCGTATAATACCTGTAATCAGGAATTTCAAAGAAAGAAGGTATATTTTTTTGAATGACAATAAAAAAGGTAAAGAAGCTATGAGTTTGGGAATAGGTATTGGAATATTATTTGGATTAGTTTTCGGTTTGTTCATTCATAACCTTGCTGTCGGGCTTTTAATCGGTATGGCATTTGGAGCAGGGATTGGCGTAGCGATTAGAGCGTCTAGAGTAAATAAAACAGAATAAAATGAAAGTGTAAGTTGAAGAATTTTGTACATAATGGTGAAACTTTTGTTAAGTAATAATCCGAGTAGAATAGAATTTATAAGAGGATGTTTTGATTAGTCATTTTTTCAAAATATCTTCTTTTCTTTTGTTGGTTCCCCCAAGATAAACAGCATCAAATTAATCAGACTTTATTTCAAAACTTCATTAATTATAGCCATCAAAGAAAATGATTTTAGAATTTAATAATCTTTCGTTTAAGTGGTTCTGGTTCATAATTGTGGTTTTCCCTTCGCCAAAGACATTGATTATGCGATCTATGCGGCGGCCCTACACAGATTTCTTGTTGTACTTACCTGTATAATCAGTACCAAATAATATAAAGGAGCGACCTTAACTAGAGTCGCTCCCTCATGTTATCTTCTTCTATTTTTTGCCTTCACAGCTTTCCTAATTCGCTTTGTTTCTCTCAAATTATCAAACATATATTTTAGTCTTTCTTTTTCCCGACTCTCGGCTTTCAGCTCAGCATATCTTGCTTCTCTTTCAAGCTTTTGATAGCTTTGTAGTCTTTTATTTGAAAGCTCTCCATCTGTAATGGCCTGCTGCACGGCACAGCCTGGTTCATTTTTATGCTGGCAATTATTAAATTTACATTGCTTCGTTAACTCATCAATATCTGAGAATGATTTTGATAAATCTACACTTTGCACTCCCAACTCTCGCATACCAGGAGTATCAATGACAACACCAAGTCCCGAAATTAGAAAAAGTTCGCGTCTTGTTGTCGTATGCTTTCCTTTATCATCATTCCTAAGATCGCGCGTTTCAATAAGCTCTTGACCAAGTAACGCATTTATTAATGTTGATTTCCCAACACCAGATGATCCAATAAAGGCTACCGTCTGTCCACTAGACAAGTAGTTTTTGACCGGTTCATAACCCTCATTATCGACACTAGAAGTCACGATTACATCAACGCCTATAGAAATCCTGGATACTTCCTCTAGCATTGCTTCAACATTTTCACACAAATCTGCCTTAGTTAACACGATAACTGGTATCGCTCCACTATCCCATGCAATCGATAGATAGCGTTCCATTCGTCTTATATTAAAATCATTATTTAGTGACATACATATAAAAATTTTATCAATGTTAGCGGCAATAAGCTGAGTTTCTTGAGTCATTCCGGCTTCCTTGCGTACAAGTAAACTTTTTCGAGATAGCACATGGTGAATTATACTATTCCCATCAGTTCGTTTAACCATAACAAAGTCTCCTACGGTCGGATAATTTCTGGCTCCTGTAGCTTTGAAACGAAACTTTCCAGATACCTCCGCTTTCAGCTCACCTTGGTCAGTAATTAACTTATAAATCCCCTTTGATAATGACGACACCCTTCCAACATGAAGACCTTCAAAATGTTTTATCTCTTTTAAGAAAAAGTCATTTAAACCCAAATCTTTCATTTCAATATTCAACGTACCATCCTCCTAAAGTTTACGTACAACTTTTGGAAGGCCTAATGTATGGGGTTAATTAACATGTACCTCCCTCAAAGTTTCAATTCCAGTCAAATATGTATTAGTCATAAAACACCCACTCCTCTCATTTATTAATACAGTCAATATACCACCGATTAGAAAAATATTCTATATATACCTTTAAAAAACTGTAACGGATAACAAACCATTTCAAAACAAATTTATTAGCGCCCTAAATATTATGTATTATTAAATCTTCTTTTCTCAATAGCTACTAAGTGATAACCATCAAAAGTTACTTGATAAATATCTGGTTTTTCGGTCGATTGCCAGAAATCATATCCAAGGGAAGGTTCAAAGTAATTTAAAAGAGCTGTCATGATATTACCATGAGTTCCAATAGCTACATTTTCAAAGTCTGGATTCCCTAAAATATCAAAAATTATAGGTAATGATCTATTTTGAGCTTCTCTAACTGACTCTCCACCTTCTAAACAAAAGTCTATATTCTCAAATGACTTCATAAGTGCAAAATCTATTTCACTTTGAGGTAATTTATATTGCCATTTAATCGCTCGTTCTCTTAGACCCTCTTCAATGACTATCTTAGAAGATTCGATTAGTCCATCCAAAGTCTGTAGTACTCGTTTATAGGGGCTAGAAAACACCGCATCAAACTCTATTTTATTTAATGAACTAACAAGTTTCTTGGCAGTTTCCTTTCCTTTTTCTAAAAGCGGACGTTCCCGTTCTCCACCAAAAATAAATGGAGATTCTGCATGTCTAATAAAGTAAATAGTAGTTTTCAAATTTTTACCTCATATATTTATTTAGTGTTAATGGACTTATTCGAATAACTTAAGTAATTTAAAAAAAGCCAAAAGAGTTGAAATAGCTTTTGACTTGTTCTTGGAAGAAGTGATGTAGGTTCTCATTTTAATCATTTTAACTTCAAGCGAATTTGAAAGATTTCACTTTAATAATTAATCAAAAAAGTATTCATCTTTATCCCATTTACCATTGTATAAACTTCCACCTTTTAGGTATACAATTTCTCCAATACTATTTTGCCTTATTGCATACTTTTGTCTATCGCATAAACAAATTGAAGGTGTGTATAAAGCGGTTTCAACACCAACTAATTGATTGTCATTATAATTATACTCTTCCATATACACTTCCTCGGGCATTTCAAAATTACTTGTCTCATATTTTAATAGTTTCCCGTCCTCATATTCGCACCTTGAAATCTTCCATATAGTATTGTCAGATCGGACAGATATCCCAATTTCAATATTCTTGTCATAGGTTAAGAACTCCCTAAATCGTTCATCTTGAAATTCTTCAAATTCATCATTATTCTGAACATATATTAACTTTCCTCGCTTATTAAATCCATATTTAAATGAATATTTTTTTGAAAAGCGTTTTAATATTTTACCTCGTTTCGTTCCTCCAACTATATAAGTAAGAACAAGACTTGGGCAATAATACCCTCTGTGTACCCCTTGTTTCCCCGCCTTTTGTATAGATAACAGAATCAATATCTTTAGAAATTGTGTTCTCTATATATGCTTTTTCTTTTCTATAAAAATGAGCAAGTTCCTTATGGTTTACTATTATATCCTCATATCGCTTAAATTCTATTGAATATACATTTTTATTTCTTTTTGACGAATTGTAATATTAAGTGCAACACCAAGACAAAATAGAAAACGCCCATAACGATTCCGTGTAAAATGTAAGTTACCACACTAAACATCA
>NZ_JBNNTI010000097.1:0-3915 GCF_050278625.1 Viridibacillus sp. NPDC096237
TTAACAACTTTCAATTTAAATTCATCACTATATTTTGCCATACAAAAACACCCCAAAAGTTAGATTTTTAACTCTAACTTTTGGGGTGCAGCACCATCTTGATGGGGCTTTTTATTTTGTATTAAAATGTCGAACAATTAATAGAGGTAATAATTAACTTTTGAGGAATTTAAATGGTAAAAGGAGGGGTGGAGATGAAGAAGTATTATGTGGAAGTGACGTTTAAAAATGGCGAGAAAATGAATTTCGAAACGGATACAGATATTCGAGAGGTTAAGCCTTTACCTATCCCAGACGCGGAGTTTATCCATGTACCTGAAGGTTATGGTTATAATCGAGTTCTTGTACAAAGTTTAGTCGTGTGCGAACGTTCAACTATGGTTCCCTAAAAGTGAGGTGATTAAATGTTTGCTCGAGTAGATAAAAAGTATAAGGCATTAGTGATATACCTATATGGTCGTGAATTAGGATTGAAACAGATATCGATATAATTAATGCGCACGAACAAGGAAAAGAGTATGTGGAGTTAGAAGACGGAAGACATATAGATATTTAACAAATATAGAACGAATTATTACAGCAGAGAAATATTAAAAATAATGCTCATGATGAATTGTGATGATATAACCGTACTATTCATCGAGGAGATGGATCACTACCTTGCAATCAAACAATCTTTTAAAGGATTGTATATAAAAAACAGCGTACACAGGCTTAATGCCTTATATGACGCTGTTTTTTTAGTTTGTATGGTGTTGTTTACAATAACTCAATTCAGACGTGCTAAGTAAATTATAGCATTGCTAAGCCGAAAGCTAATGTAGAAATAACCATAATAGCAATCATTGCATAAACAACAATTTTTTGAAATTTCTTATTACTCATTTCTCGTTCGCTCCTTCTTTTCCTACAAATATTCTATCAAATTTGAAAAATTACACAAGTGCTAGAGTTTTTTTTATAAATTATGTACAATTGTGTTATACAACAAAGAAGGAGTGGGAGAAGTGGAGAACGTAGACCATATCGGTATTGCAGTACGTAATCTTGACGAACAAATTACATATTACACAGATGTGTTAGGCTTACCTTTGTTAAAAATAGAAGAAGTAGTGACTGAACAAGTTCGTGTAGCATTTATAGATGCGGGGAATACACATATTGAATTGCTTGAACCGATGAGTGAAGAAAGCGCTATCTTTAAGTTTATTGAGAAAAGAGGCGAAGGTATTCATCACGTTGCTCTAGGGGTTAAAGGTATTGAAGGGAAGATGGCGGACCTTCGCGAACAAGGCGTTCGCTTACTATCAGATGAACCACGTCCAGGCGCTGGTGGCTCAAAAATGGCCTTTATTCATCCAAAGTCATCTAATGGTGTGCTTTACGAATTATACGATAAAAGTGAGTCGGGGGAGTAATCATCTATGGATATGTTCGATAAAATCAATGAGTTATATGATAGAAAACGTGAAATTGAATTAGGTGGCGGTGATGACCGCATCGTAAAACAACATGAAAAAGGTAAATTAACTGCACGTGAACGTATTAACTTACTGTTAGACGAAGGTACTTTTGTTGAGATTAATCCTTTCGTAAAACATCGAACTACAGACTTTGGTATGGATACAAAAGAAGGACCTGGAGACGGCGTTGTTACAGGCTACGGCAAAGTAAACGGTCGTCCAATCTACCTGTTCTCACAAGACTTTACAGTTTTCGGCGGTGCACTTGGGGAAATGCATGCAATGAAAATTGCGAATGTTATGGATTTAGCGGCTAAAAACGGTACGCCTTTCATTGGTTTAAATGATTCTGGCGGTGCTCGTATCCAAGAAGGAGTTGTATCTCTTGATGGATATGGGCATATCTTCTACCGTAACTCTATCTATTCTGGTGTGATTCCACAAATCTCAGTTATTTTGGGACCTTGTGCAGGAGGAGCAGTATATTCACCGGCAATTACTGACTTCGTATTCATGGTAGATAAGACAAGCCAAATGTTCATCACAGGACCAAAAGTAATCGAAACAGTAACAGGCGAGAAAATTTCTTCTGAAGATTTAGGTGGCTCAAAAGTCCATAACTCAATTAGTGGTGCAGCACATTTCCGCGGACCATCTGAAGAAGAGGTATTACAACAAGTACGTGATTTACTTGCTTACCTACCTCAAAATAACGAACAAAAACCACCAAGTGTTGAACCAGAAGAGAATAACGATTATTTAGAAAATATTATTGAATTAGTTCCAGTAGAAGCGACTCGTCCATACGATATTCGCAAAGTTATTGAAGAAATCGTTGATCTAAGTTCGTTTATGGAAGTACATAAAGAATTTGCGAAAAATGTCGTAGTAGGACTTGCACGCATTAAAGGCGACGTTGTAGGTTTAGTCTGTAACCAACCTAAAGTAATGGCTGGCGGGCTTGATATTGATTCATCTGATAAAGCATCTCGCTTCATCCGTTTCTGTGACTCATTCAATATTCCAATCATCACATTTGAAGATGTTACTGGCTTCTTCCCAGGGATTAAACAAGAGCATGGCGGTATCATCCGTCATGGAGCGAAAATCCTTTATGCTTACTCAGAAGCAACTGTACCTAAAATTACAGTCATCCTTCGTAAAGCATACGGTGGTGCATACGTAGCGCTTAATTCTAAAGCTATCGGTGCTGATATGGTATACGCTTGGCCAAACGCTGAAATTGCTGTTATGGGACCAAATGGCGCTGCGAACATCATCTTCGCTCGAGAAATTGATAACAGTGAAGATCCAGAGGCAACACGTGCTGCGAAAATTGAAGAATACCGCGAAAAATTCGCAAACCCATACGTAGCAGCATCTCATGGCTTAGTAGACGATGTTATCGACCCACGCGAAACTCGTATCAAGCTAATCCAAGCACTTGATATGATGAAAACGAAAAAAGAAACAAGACCAGCTAAGAAACATGGGAATATCCCACTTTAAATGCTGAGGACGCCCGTAAAGAGGAAGATAGCCTAAGAAACGCCACATCCTGTGGCAACGGTTGCATGACCCACATCGTGTGGCCCTCCCACAAGCATTGTTAGGCACGCTTATCAACTCTAGACAAACAGAAAAGACCAACAAATATGAAAAGCACCTCCAATTGTTATGAAAAACTAACAACAGGAGGTGCTTTTTTTGACTAGAAATGCTCTGAAAGTACCGAACTGAGGAAGTGCAATATTTTTAGAGGATCAGCACCATATGTTCCGAATCATAATATTTGTCATTGATTTTTAGTGCACGCTCTTCTAATCCATAACTTTTGAATCCAAATGTAGTGTAAAGATTCATTGCATTTTCATTAGCAGTTACTACTTCTAAATTAAGCTTTTCTATTGTTTCACTGGATTTTGCATAATTGATAGCTTCTGATAAGAGCGCTTTTCCTACACCTAAACCACGCATTTTAGGTCTTACATACATAGCAGAAATATTTGCTCTATGTTGGACTTTTAATGATGTTTCTTGCAGCATAGTCACAACACCAATTAGTTCCTCTCCATTGAAAGCTCCAAATGTAAAATTTCCTTCGTTCGATAAATTTTTAGTAACAGTCTCTACAGGATTTTCTCTTTTAATCGCTTCTTCATAACTCGATACAATGTCTCTGGATTATGTTCTAATGCTTCTAATCTCAATTCCCAATAATTTTTTGCATCTAATGGTTTTAACAATCTAATGTTCATAAGAAACTCCTTTCAAACTGATAAAAATGATGATTAGCTGTAAGTTTTAATGTAATTAATATCAAAACTTATATTAATAGAAAGTTAATAAATTTATTCTTGAATCAATTTCATAAATCGTATTTTTTTAGAGCACAGACTACTCCCATAGTGCAAAATCTATTTTTAAAAATTAAGCTACGTTTGGTTGTTCA
>NZ_JBNNTI010000098.1:0-3499 GCF_050278625.1 Viridibacillus sp. NPDC096237
ATGGGCCACCTTTATTGAAATGTTTCCTTTTTTGGCTCTAAACCCTAAGTATTAACAGACGGAATTTTCTGTCTTTATTTATGCAACACTAGTGAGGTAAATTAGGTATTCACAAAACGAAGGAAACAATAATCTATGATTTACTCAAAGAAAGTAAATTGATTTAACAAACTACCATCAAGTATTGTGATAAATTGATAATTTCTAATTATAATTTCTAATAAAATTTAGATAAAAAGCGGCTTGTTGATTACTACAATAATCACAAGCCGCTTTTATTTACCAATTAACATACTCACCCCATTTATATAAATCGTCGCCCGCAGCATTATAGCTATTTCATTGTATACTCTATATGTTTTAAAAATTTGATTCTCATACTCTACCAGTTGAATCGGTTACACTAAGTAAAAGCGGTAATCTTCTTTAAGTAACTCCCCCGGTTTTGAAGAGGGAGTCTTGTATTTTACGGTTACTTTAACTCATATGAATGTCTGTTCCATACTGAAGTAATTTTAGTTTCCTTGCCACAGATTGGGATGCAAAGTTATCCCACGAAGTGCTATATAGTGCAATTCGTCCTTGTTTTTGTACCTCCGCTGCCCAAGCATTTGTAACATCTATACCGTATCCTCTTCCACGATAATCTTCATGTGTGAATACACTTGCTTCGTCTGCTTTTGTGGAACTCCTTGCACTGCAACAAATCGAAACAGGAATATTATCTTCAACTATTACAAAACAAGGTTGCTTATACTCAAAATCCTCAAATGTATATGGAAAATAAGGCTTTAAAAGCTCTTTGTTTTCATGAGTAACTTGTTTTGCTTGTGTATGAGCCCTATCCCTTACATCTGGAAACACATACGCTGGGCCAATCCATAAATTAATTAATTGACGATCTATACTTAAAACATTGATTAATTCTCCTAGATAAGCACCAGGATTTGTACCTATAACCTGTTCTAACTTCTCCACAAGGCTCGCATCCAATGTATTTGAATACCTTACTACACTCCCCAGGCGGGTACCACCAACGAAAATTCTTGGTGCAACATCGTATGGTGGTTCATTCACGACTGTTACTCGATTTTCAGCATCGTGTTTATATAAAACATTCACATGATGTTCCATCAATTCTAAATCAGATAACATGAACATTCCTCCGTAATTTTAACGTATCAATCTAGGTATCATTTTTTTGTCTTTTGTTGTATTAAACAGCCCCGTTAGCCATCCATGCAGTACAAAATAGTCCTGCACCACAGAGAATGAAAATGGTTAGTAGAGTCAATACTAATAGTCTACCGAAAACAATAGTCTTATTAATGTCCGCTCTCCTCTTTTTTTATCGATTAGGCAAGGGTCTTCTTAAGTATTGTCATTTTTCTTTTCTTGAAGAAATTAATTTTCATGGTAGTACAATTAAAAAAGAGCTGCATATGCAACTACAATTATCTTCAAGTAAAGCACCCCGTCTCCGTTAATTGAAGAATAAAACATTAAAAGAATTCATATAAACCATTTACAAAATAATCATATACGTTATCATCAATAATCTTTTCCCCGTACCCTTCAAAAAAAATTTCTTTATCTATTTCATTTTCAAAGGCATTGGGTTTTGAGCGTATAGCCAATGATACGTCATACCTTGGGTCTCCATAAGCTCCACTTCCCCAATCAATTACTCCTGTAATTACTCCGTTGGAGACTAAAACATTATCAATTGTAAAATCTCCGTGAATTAAAGTTTGTTTATAGAAGTTGGGTTTATTTGTTTTAATTTTTTCTAATAATTTCTCATTTCCATCCACTTTATAATTTTTCAAATTATATTCAGCTTGTTTTAACATTTGGTCAATCCATTTTCGTTCATAAATTAGCTCTTTTGGACAAGGGGTTGTATGGATTTGAAATAGGAGTGAACCAAAATTAAATATCATTTCTTGCCGTTTCTCTTTATTTTTCTCGGTGAATAAAGCAGTCCTTAATGTTTCCCCCTCTAAAAACTCAATGAGAGCCCAGGAATCCCTTTGGTTTTCTTGTTCAACAAATTTCTTCACTTTTGGAACAAGTAGTTTTGTTTGATGAGTCAAACAGTTTAATACAGATATTTCTCTATTCAACCAAGAACAAAATAATTCTCCCTTTGTCCTTTTCAGTGCATAAAACCCTTGGTGATTTTCAATTAACCCAACATCAGAAGTGTAACCTTGCTGTGGAAACCTTATGGAATTAATCTTGTTAAGATATTCTTTTATTTCAATTGGGATTTCATCGATATGTATTGGTTGCATAAAGTACACCCCGTCTAATAAGCATTTATACTATTTAATTCTTTATCTATAATCATAATTCCTTCTTCAACTAAACTCCCTCTATAAACATTGAAGTATCAGCGGTTTTCATCTGTAAGAAAAAATTTTTCTACCTCTTTCGTAAACAGATGATTGAATTATTACTTTCCACATAAGGAATTTTGTTGACGTGTTGTGTAATATTCATGAAGATGATTGAACGCTTTATTGTGATGAATGAGTGGTACTACTACTTTGAAAAGAATATGTCTAAGTCTCTTTCTCCCTCGTTTGGAGATATGTTTTTGCCCCTTATGTTGACCAGATGAATTTTCACGTAATGTTAATCCCGCTAGTTTGATGAGTTGGCGTGGATTTTCATAAAGTGAAAAGCATCCTACTTCTGAAAGTAAATCAACAATCGTCGCATCTCCTAAACCTGGTACTGATGCAAGTAAATCATATTCCATCGTTGTTTTAGCCATTACGGCTAATTGATTATTTACAGATTCAATTTCGCTTTCTAATAAGCGATACTGACGTAGGAGCGTGGCCGATCTAGCCAACGAATAATTCGATTTTTAATACTCGCTAAATCCTCCGTTAATTTTGAACGTAGGGTAGAGCCGATACGGAGTTCAGCTTCAACGTTTTTCAGTAAACGTGGATAACTGAAACGTCAAAATCACTAGCCTTTGCTTTGTATTGAGTATCATCTCCCGAACACGCTGCTAATAAAAAGAAAAACTAATACTTAAAAATAATAGACCTATCTTTTTCAAATCTATTCCTCCTCTTTTTTCACTTGTTTATAATTCTTATTTCAACATCCTTTCTAATATATACGTTTAGACGGAAAGAACATTACAGACATTACCATTTACCTAAAAATATCCAATATGTAATATTTAACTTTTTCACTCTCTTCCTTTTTTCAACTTGCTTTAAGCTAGAAGTACAGTCGGTTAATACTATCTGACCCGTAATGATTGCCAATGGTAACACCCGTATCAAACATCGTTTTGATTTGCCCATCTCTTGTGATAAACTGACGCTTTAACTCCATTTCTCCTTGAATTATCCCTTCTACTGTTTCGTATTGGGCTGGTGAATAGTCTACACTTAGTTGGACAGTAAAATTAAGGGCAAGTAGAATAATAGATAACAAGAAGGAGAATCTACTATGTCCAGTAAAAGAAGAA
>NZ_JBNNTI010000099.1:0-3388 GCF_050278625.1 Viridibacillus sp. NPDC096237
AACTTAAAGAAGATGACTCCTGTACAATACAGAAATCATCTTCTCCATGTGGCATGACCTTTTTCAAAAATGTCCTTTACAAAGGGTACAATTTAAAGAACTGGTTAACCTTATAATACGAAAGCACCCGTTTGTTGAAGAAGGATAGATATCTACTGAAGATTGGTACTCTAACAGATATTACGTTTCAGAAAATAACTCTCCTTTGTGCTCGTTCCGATATATCTGAAATACATTATCGGAATTGATGATTATTTTACTGTTATCTATTAATGTAATCTCAAGAGGAAATATGGCAGACGTTTTATCAGAAAATATCCATCTTCTCCCTGGTTGGGCTAGTATAATAAATATTCCCTTCCTTCTTTCACCCATGAAATTAAGGGATTTTCTACTTATTGTATCATTGTCACGCTCGGTCAAACCAATTTCATTTAATTTTTCGCTTACACTTATAGTGTCTTCTACAATTAGACCTATTTCACTAATGTTTAAAATACTTTTAACCGAAAAAGGCTCAATACTGATCTGGTCCATTCCAAAAAGATATCCTCTTATTCAAGAAATACATTGTTTTCTATTGTAAAACAAAATAAAGTCCCATTATTATTTGATTGTAAAGTATATTTTATATTAAGTATCCTAGCTATATCGTCAATTATTTTTAACCCCAGTCCAATACCTTTATTGTTCATATTGAAGCCAACTCCATTATCTCTAATCGTAACAACATAATTTTCAATACTTACCTCAAACTTACTAGCTTTTGAATGTCTTAGCGTATTTTGAAAAATGTTATCAAATAATCTTTGGAGCCACAGACCATTGCTAACCCATACCAGATCTTTATCTACTGTTATATATATTAATTGGATATTATAAATACTATATAAATAGTTCCATTTATTCACCATAGTTTCTAATAAGGCATTTATATTCACTTCATCCATTACAACATAAGAACTCTCCAACGTATCAGTCGATTGTAAATTAAATTCATTGGTTAAACCCGCAATATATTCAATTTGGTTATTTAATGATTCTAATATTGGTGCTTGATCCTTAAATTCTTCTTCTAAATAAAACAATTGTAATTTCATTGCTGTTAAAGGTGTATTGATATCATGCCTTAATTTAGTTAAGAGTTCCCTGTTTATTTCCTCCTGCTGTTTAAGCTCTAATTCTCTAAATGTTGTTCTTTCAATTAATAGATTGACCGACCTAATTAGTGCACCTATTTCATCATCACTTTTAACCTCTATTTTATTGGGGATTATTTTGTCATCACTAGCTAAATCCCGAATTACCTTATTTAACATATTTATTTTATTTAAAAGTGAATTAATCGATCTTGAAAACAAAAAAGCTAATATAAAGAATGATAATAAAAATAGAATCAGCATCGTTGGATAGGCATACGATTCATGAAATGGGATGTCGCTATTCTTAGAGACAATATCATAAATTACTGACATAAGGACACTAATCACTAGTATTAATAACGGGACACTGATAATAGCAGAAAATAATAATAACTGGTATTTCTTTTTTAATTTCATTTCTTCATATAGGTATTTAATCTATACCCTTCTCCATATAAATTTTGAATGATTTCACCCTGTTTATCATTGATTTTTGTTCTAATTTTTTTAATATGTACATTCAGGATATTAGGATTTCTATCTTCAAGCTGCCATAAGTAGTCAAAAAATTGTTCTTTCGTTAAAATCCGATTCCTATTTTCATATAAATAGAAGAATATTTTCCGTTCAATAGCCGTAAAAACAACCTCATTATGCAAGCTGTCATTGAAAACTTTTGTATACTCTGCATCAATATATAAATGTTTGATCTGTGTAAATTTACCGTACTGATTATCTAGTTTTTTCTGAATTCTTAGTAATAGCTCTCTAGGATCAAAAGGCTTAATCATATAATCCTCACCAATATGCAAACCTTGGAGTTTGCTATCGATATCATTTCGAGCAGATAAAAAAACAATAGGAATATTTAAGCCTAGATTTTTTATTTTCTTTGAAATTTGATAGCCGTCTTCACCTGGCAACATAACATCCATGATGACTAAATCTATTTTATGAATGAAATCAAGAATGTCTTTTCCTTCTGTCCTCCAACATACGTTATACGCTTCTCGCTGCAGAATATTCTGTAACAAATTCCCAATCATTAAATCGTCTTCAACAATTAAAATGTTATATCCTTTCATTACGTAGACCTCTCACTTTATTCAACTTTTCCATTGATAAAATCAATGGCAAGTTTATATATCTCTTCAGGCGCATATAAATAAATACTGTGCTTGCCTTTAATTTTTATGACATCTGCTATTAATAGTTGGTCTGCCAACTCCTCATAATTTTCATTTTTTTTCTTTGTATATTTCGAGGTTTTATTTTGATCAGTATACGCAGACAAAAATAAGATTGGTGTTTCTTTAGGTGTGGGTAGATTAACTGATTTTTTTCCATTTTCGTAAGACCGTAAAAGCTCTTGCGCCATATCATCATTAAAAAATTGTTTATACGAAATCGCTTTATACATTTCTTTTTCATGTTCCGTTAAGAAGGTTTGCTTTATCACTTCAGGATTATACGTTGTAGAAGGGGCTAGTCGCTGAAAACCCATTTTGGTTAAAAAGTTCATTCCTCTTATCGTTAATGAATCAAGAAACCCCATTTTATAGGTTACGTACTCCTTTGGTAAACCAATATCTAAAGCAATAATCGCCTTCACTTCATTTGGGTATTTTTGTGCCCAGTAAATAGCTTCTATCCCTGATAGAGAGTGTGGTACTAAGATATACGGAGGTTTATTTCCACTTTGAATGAGAGCGTTTCTAGTTTGTTCTAGTATCATATCAATATCTCTATTATCGTCAAAAACTTCACTATATCCATAACCAGCTCTTTCGACAATAGCAATCTTATTTTTTTTTGAAAATTTGCTATATAGACCTTTCATTTCATAAACAGGTGCAGCAATCCCTGATCCAGACATGAATACAAATATATTCTCACCATCACCCTCATTATATACATTTAGTTTTTTGTTATGAAACTCAACGAATGTCCCCTTACTGTCCATTGTTTCTGATTCCTTACCTAATTGATAACGGTGATAACCAAAAACTGATACGGAAACAAGTAATATAAAAACAATGAACCCCCAAAAAAGTCGCTTTAATACTTTCAATACTTTTTTCATATCCTTCTCCTTTCAATTTATATTAAAAGGATAGAATATAAAAATAAATTTCCTATAAATTTTTCAGTTGAGTTAATTTCATAATTCTGAGCTCAGTCATATCAACGTCTTTCAGACAATGAAAAACAGGCACCTCCCCAAATTCGGTATAATGGTAGCGACA
>NZ_JBNNTI010000100.1:0-3323 GCF_050278625.1 Viridibacillus sp. NPDC096237
TGATGGGTCAATGCTCGTTGACACTCATGCATCATACTAGAGGGCTCTTTTTCTTTCAAGACCCCGAACATCTTTCAAACAGGAATGCTGCCCCGGTAGTTGAAGAAGAAAGAGCCGTCCGAATAGCTCAAATTTCTTATACTAAAGCACACCGTTAGTTGAGCAAAGAAACTAAAAAAAGTAAGGGTGTTAGTGATTCTAGGAAGTATTTTATTTACAACAAGTATATTTAAGTAATTTGGAACAAATATTATACCTGTTGCAAACCCAAAGGAGGTGGATAAAATGAACGCACAACGAGCAGAAGAAATTGCTTCTTCACCAATTATGGCTAATGTAACCTATAATGAGGAAAGTATCTACATTGAGCACGTGGATAAACAAAATGGAACAGCTACAATCCATCCCCTTGATGAACCAAATAAAAAACAAAGTGTTTCTGTAACCAGCTTAAAAGAACAGTAATTCCCTCGATTCAATAATAAACCTCCACTTTCGGGTGGTGGTTTATTGTTCGATTAAGTTCAAGTCCCATCTTATTAATCAATCTATCCCCTTGTTGAACTATCCTGCCTCGTTAGCCATCCATGCAGCACAAAATAGTCCTGCACCACAGAGAATGAAAATGGTTAGTGGAGTCAATACTAATAGTCTACCGAAAACAATAGTCTTATTAATGTCCGCTCTCCTCTTTTTTTAACGATTAGGCAAGGGTCTTCTTAAGTATTGTCATTTTTCTTTTCTTGAAGAAATTAATTTTCATGGTAGTACAATTAAAAAAGAGCTGCATATGCAACTCAATGATCTTCAAGTAAAGCACCCCGTTAGTTGAATAAGGATATTTCACAATCAACTTTACCATCTACTCTTAATGACAACTATAAAGAAAGTAAATGTTTTGTAAAGTTTGTACATCCCTCTAGAGAACATTAATAAAATAATGTATAGTCTCTTTATCCAATTTCGATATTGGATTTCGAAATTAACTAGTGAAAGTGTCTTATTGGAAGATAAAGTATTGCATAAGTTATTCCTTGGTTTTATACATATTCACATCCTACATCATGCTAAGGAACACCCTATTTATGGTGTATGGATGATCGAAAAACTGAAAGAACATGGCCATAATATTAGTTCTGGACACTTTATCCTATTCTACATTTAATGGAAAAGCTTATGAGCTTTTATGGAAATAATAAACTAACAAAAGAGGTGAAAATAATGAAAAAATACAATAGGAACAGAGGTTTTAAATCTCTTCTAGAAATACTTTTAGTCTCAACTAAGCTTGGTTTAACATCGTTTGGAGGACCAGTAGCTCATCTAGGCTACTTTCATGATGAATATATTCGAAGAAGAAAATGGATGGATGAAAAAAGCTATGCTGACCTAGTCGCTTTATGTCAGTTCTTACCAGGTCCGGCTAGTAGCCAAATAGGAATTGGTATTGGAGTTATGCGAGCAGGTGTTCTGGGAGGACTTGTATCATTTATTGGGTTTACACTGCCTTCCGTCATAGTACTTATACTATTTGCATTAGTTCTTCATGGGTTGGATATTGGTGATGCTGGATGGATTCATGGATTAAAAATAGTAGCAGTAGTAATTGTTGCACATGCCATTTTAGGTATGGCACCAAAACTTGCTCCTGATTTAAAGAGAAAAGCACTGGTTTTGTTTGCATTAGTGGGTACGCTTTTGTGGCAATCGGCGTTCAATCAGGTGGGTATAATAGTACTTTCTGCAATTATTGGATTCATTCTTTATAAGCAACATACTGAAAATGATGAAGCCAAAACATATTTTCCTATTTCTCGTAGTGTTGGAGTTATATGTTTAACGTTATTTTTTGGTTTGCTTATTTTTTTACCTATTTTAAGAGAGGTAACCTCTTTAAGCTGGATTGCAATGTTTGACAGCTTTTATCGTTCTGGTTCTCTAGTCTTTGGTGGTGGTCATGTTGTTTTACCATTACTGGAAAATAAATTTATACCTACTGGATGGGTAAGCGAAGAGGCATTCTTAGCAGGTTATGGGGCTACACAAGCTGTACCTGGTCCATTATTTACTTTTGGAGCTTATCTTGGTACGGTTATGAATGGTTGGCAAGGAGGGTTAATAGCGACCATAGCAATTTTCTTGCCTGCGTTCCTGCTTATCTTGGGTACATTGCCTTTTTGGGATTCCTTACGTCGTAATCCAAAAATAAAAGGAGCATTAACGGGGATTAATGCAGCCGTTATTGGGATATTAATAGCTGCACTTTACCATCCTATTTGGACTAGCTCCATATTAGCTCCAATTGATTTTGCTTTTGCGGCGATTTTATTTAGTATGTTAGTGTATTGGAAATTGCCACCTTGGATTGTTGTGCTGACTGGGGCAATTGGTGGATTATTCATAGGATTAATTTAATGATTATGTTCCAAACTTAAAGACTACCAAGTAGGTAGTCTCCGATTAAGAAGTTCGGAATGACGTCATTCCGAACTTCTTTTGTCTCTTTATTAATTTGTAAGATTTAATGCTCTGCATTTCGAATATACTTTCTATTGTTTCTTTGAAAAATCCTTTCTTATTGAACTAACCTGCCTCGTTAGTTGAACAACACAGTTTTATTAAATGGAATTCCAAAATAGCTATACTTTATTATAATCTGATTGATTGCTTCATTATGAAAAACACTAATCCCATAGATTTCATCCTTTTTTGAAGCAGTACCTTCATCTAATTTTTTATAGGTAGCGGCAGGAGATGTATCTGCCTTAATTGATACATCCTCTATATTCTTAAAACCATATTTTTTTGACTCATTATTATTATAATCATCCGTTATGATGAAACCTTGTAAAGCATTACTAACTTGTACTTTTGTGTTTGATGGCTTTTCATTATTTACTGATACTTCTACTATTTTCACTTCACAAAAGCCTTTATTACCAATTCCAATAACGACTGACTTTTTACCAACAGCTGTACCAAGTGTACCTATTTCCAAAGGTGGATTAAATAGCACGAAGAAATAAACACCACCAAAAGCTAATGCTAAAATTAAAACAGTAACCCAATGTTTCTTTTTCAAATTTCCCCCTCCTATTTCAATTAAACTGCCTCGTTAGTTCAATAAAGAAAAAAGAGCTGCATATGCAACTCAATGATCTTCAAGTAAAGCACCCCGTTAGTTTAAGTTCAATCATTCACATACTAAAGGGATCGTTAGTCGAATCGTTGAATTAACCTTAGAATTGATTCCAGTCTCTTTTTAACAAAGAAAAAGAGTAGTGGTCATAATACTTACCTCTAAATAAATGCTTATCTCTGTA
>NZ_JBNNTI010000101.1:0-3035 GCF_050278625.1 Viridibacillus sp. NPDC096237
ACACAGGCTGATGTACAACTTCAGGGTGAAAATAATGGCAATAGTAGACCATACGAGCAAATGTTAAAAGATATTGAACCAATAGTAATACAAGTCATCGAGCATAAAACTGAAACTCCATGGTAGGAATAAATTAACCAATCAGTAATAAAACGATGGTTCTCCCTTACCAGACAACAAAAGAACCCTATTCTTTAGAAGAATAGGGTTCTTTCCTTTTACTCCCTTTTCCTCTTACAATTTTATGATTTTCTTATTGAACTAAACGTTAGTAATAGGTAAGCATTTGAAGTTATCTCCAGCTTTTCCCCTACTCCACACGGAACGTGCCAGTTTCCAAGCATTCCGCGTTCCATCTAGCGATGGTATTATTTAATTATAAGTTTCAAGTTACTCCTGTTGATTTGGGTTATTTGATTATTTCTAGCTCATATGTTTCTCGATATTTATTGATTTTTTCTAACATCGATTCCGTGATGCCCAAAGTTTTTATGAGTGTTTTCGCCTTAATGTTGTCGGTCATATGGATTAATTCATGTACTTCTTTTTGGAGGATACGTAAGTTGTTGAATTTGTCGCTTCCACCAAGATGCACAGGTATATAGTGGTGGCAGTACACGTTTTGTACCGTTAGGAACATGCCAGTTATTTCACATTTTCCTTTTTTCATACTGTACCTACTAATCCGATTATCCATATATTCGACACTTCGTGTCGGTATTTTTGATTCCATTAACAATACTATTTCCTGTCTTATGTCTTTACTCAACCGTTTGGTTATTAGTACTCGACCTTCTTGGGTAAATGGGGTTATACTTTGAGTAAAACCAATCACATTTTTAGTTTTGATGATCCCGAGAGGAAAGAGGTATATTCCGGCGATTTTATACGTTTTAGAGCCTAAGCCATAGAACTTTTTATAGACAGGTGGCGGATTGTTGGGATGTTCATATTTACCGACAGGTTTAAGACGATTGTACATAGATGCACCTATTTCGTAGGCAAGGCGTGAGAACGCTAAGTTGACGTGAGTAGCTCTGTTAAAATAATTGTGTAACCCTAAGACAAAACTATTAAAGCGCATAGCATTTTGAGTAGTTGGCGATGTTCGGAGTATTTCTAATCGTTTCTTTGCATCCTCCTTAATCTTCTGCATCTTTTCGGCACTGACAAATGTATGTGCAACACGCTTTTTTCCTTTACGATTCGCACGTATTGTAAAGCCAAGAAAAGCAGACTCATGCTTGCGTAGATTAATAATCTTCGATTTTTCTGGTGAAATATCAAGTTTTAAACGTTCTTTTAGATATAGCTTAACAGCATGAAACCACTTTTCAGCAGTTTTCCAATCTCGACAGATGATTTTAAAATCATCAGCATATCTAACTATGTAGCCTTCTTTTAAGTGTGTGCGATTCTTTGCAAGAAGTTGACCTCTAGTTTTCAAGTTTTTATGGAGGGGGAATAGTTCCCATTGATTCGCTACCCATTGGTCCAATTCATTCAGTACAATATTAGACAGTAATGGCGAAAGTAAGCCGCCTTGTGGAGAGCCTTTTGTTGGGATACCTTCTCCATCCACTTCTGCTTTTAACATTTTGGATATACAGGCTAGAACCTGTCTATCCTGAATACCTAAATTCCATAACTGCTTAATAAGCAAGGAGTGATTGATATTATCAAAGAACCCTTTAATATCAACATCTACAACGTAGTGGAGTTTTGACTTATTCACTAAAAATTGAATTCTCGCCATCGCATGATGAGTAGACCGTAAAGGTCTAAATCCATAGCTATGATTATAGAAATGAGCCTCTGCAATCGGCTCTAACACTTGTTTAAAGCACTGTTGTATGATTCTATCCAGGATGCATGGAATACCTAATGGCCGCATCTTGCCATTATCTTTTTCGATTAGTTTACGTCTAACTTTCTTGGGGCGATAATTTTTAAGTCTACTTTGTATTTCTTCTACTAATTCGTTCTCTGATCGTTTCTCTATATTTACAATAGTTTTACCATCTGTTCCAGGGGTCTTCGACCCTTTATTTGACTTGATTGTTCGATACGCTAATAAAATATTGTTCCTCGACGTGACGATGTCGTATAACAGATGGAATGATTCTTTATTTTTGGCTCGTTGATGTAAGTCTGTAAAGGTGTCTGTCATCCCATAATAATCCCAATATCGTAGAGCTTGCACTGTGGCATCATTCCTCTTTGAAGTGATGTTCCCACGTTCTTACCCGACCGGTGCAATGCACAGTTGAAAAATAATTATTACGTATCGCTAGATTTGGGGCTGTTCCTCCAACTCCATTACAGAGGTTTCACTGGTCATACCCCTACCCTCATAAGGACAAATGCATTTCGCCATATGGCTTATAGCAACCGTTTCGGGTGACAGCCCTTGAGTCAACGTTCCTTACTTTCCAAGTCCCTTATAACCTAGCTATCTTTCCTCTAAACTTAGGTGCTTCCTGTAAGCCTGTGAGCTGGATACCGCCGTTGTTCGGTATAGCGTGTTTCAGAGCGGCAATTTTTACTCCACGATACTCACCCCATCGTTGGATGGTACACAAGTTTCCTAACTTTAGACCCGTACCTCCGGAAGTTCGTCTGTTCTTTTCAATAAGAAAATTCTCACCATATTTAGTTTTTCAGCCATCCGGCATATCCATTGGCATACCTTTTCCGTGAAGAATGGCTTTAGCCTTTGTTCTGCCGACTTCACCTGAGCTTCAGACCCCATAATCTGTCCATTATGACGCATGCAGGAGTATTAATGGGATAGTTTCAAAATACGTGGTTTTGTCATTCCTATCCTCGGTTATAAAGTTAGGATTTCCGAAGAAATCCCTTGTTTTTTCACACATTAGTGCTTATAACAAAACTTGTCGCGCTACCCCGTTAGTTGAAGAAAGTTAATAACGTATTTTCTTGAGTTAATTTCATAATTCTGAGCTCAGTCATATCAACGTCTTTCAGACAATAAAAAACAGGCACCTCCCCAAATTCGGTATAATGGTAGCGAC
>NZ_JBNNTI010000102.1:0-2646 GCF_050278625.1 Viridibacillus sp. NPDC096237
CTGGATGTTCCACCTGATGTTAGAATCCCAACATGAGTTCTACCAAGATTACGTTTTGTAATAAAATCTAGTTTCAGTTCTCGATACCCTGCTCCTCCCTTAAGTTCAACTGTTTTTTTTATGCGCTCTCCTGCTGCATTATCTGTAAATATAGTTACATTTTGTAACTTATTTTTATCAGTGGACTCTAATTTTACTTTCATACTCAAGGTATATTTGGAGTTTGATGCTACTTGATTTTCAATATATGTCCAAGTATCTCCATTTGATTCAATCCTACCAGCTTTACCTGTCACTCCTCCATCTACAATACCACCGAGGTTTACCCAAGTTAATCGTTGATTGTCAAAATTATCTTGGGCTATAACTGCATCTTTTTCTACAGGTTCTAGTTCAATATGATCTAAGGAAAATTTCCCTTTTGTATTTTCAATTTTCAATTCGTTTGTTCCATATTTTAATTTAACAGTTGGTCCTTCTATAGTCTTATAATAACCATATTCACCTTTTACAGTGTTTGCTTCATATCCTGTAGTAGGGATAGTAGTCTCCCCTATTTTTTCGAAATTATTACCAGGGCTACTTCTGTGTGAAAGCTTAATCGTAGAGTTTTCGTTAGCCGCAACCCTATATCTAATTTTATATTCTTGCTCTTTAAAAGTAGTTACGCTATACCCTAAATAAGAGTTAGTAGTATCTGTTTTCATGGCCTTTTGCTGTGCATGTATAGGTTCAACTTGTGGTTTAAAATTACTCATTCCTCTATCATACATCTCAGCTGGGATTGAAGTGATCATATTTGTCATCAATTCGGTTCCGAGTTTAAGACGTTTGTCGGTAAATCCAAATACTACTGCATCAATACCATCAAATCCAGATTGAGTACTTCTATTAAATGCGTGAACAAGAGAAATTTTTTGATTAGGAAATTCAAAAGTAGATATCTTTTCCCTTCCAGCTCCAGAGATGGATGTACCAAATCGAGGGTACGTCTTCCCGTTATCATGGGTAAAGGTCAAATGAAAAGGAGTAATTTCTGATCCTACTGTAACTTTAGTTAAAGGATTATCAAAGGTAGAAATCTTGTCTCTTAAAATTCCTCCATTCGTATTTCCAACCCATCCAGTAGAAGAATACATTGCTCCACCATTCACACGATCGGAGTACCAAGGTCGAATGGCATCAATACGATCAAAATCTCGTATGTCGAGTTGCATCAGGCCACCTTTATATTCTTGAGATGCTAAGATATTATTTATATCTTGCCATGTTTTTTCTTTTGGTTGGACTTTCCCTCCAATATCTGAATAAATTTGTCTGGAATTTTGATGCATAGCTCCTCTTGAATATTCACTAGGATTGGTAGATGGAAACAAGGCTACAAAGTCTAGAACACTTAATGTATATTCCCTTACATATTCATTAATATGATTCCATCTATCCGTATTCCTAAATTTTTCTTGGGTATTAATCTGTTCAGCTTCTTTTTTTCTTTTCTCCAAGCCATCGTTATATACTCTCATAGCATAATCAGTATATTCTCGAATAAGTTTTTTCTGTTCATCCCTATACCCTTCCAATTGATCTTTATCTATTCCCCACTCTTCAGCATACAAAATAATATCTCTCAGTAATAAGAGATGAGCATTTGCAGCTTGCACAAAGATCGGAGCTGTTATTTGTTGATACACAGAATCTGTTGACTTTTCAGGAGTTTGAATAACTTTGATAAATCCTTTGAACTCTCGATCTGCTGCCCGAGCAGCCTCGAGTACTGGTGCTCCAGGCTCTTCAACTCTTGCCAAACTATTTCTACTGTCATTATATATTTGCAGAATTCGTTGATAGTCTTCTAGAAATGACGTAGCACGACCAAAATTAGCACCCATAAGATAGCTATGATAATCAGTTATTTTACTATCTATGTGTGTCTCAATGTATTCTTCTAATTGTTTCCATATATCAGTTTGGTTGCTACTTGTAGCTGGCATAAATACATCCCAAATGCTTGCTAGTAGACTAGCTGGTGGCGGTAATAAAGATAAACCTGTTGTCATCATGCCTTTTAGAAAAGCAAGAGTACCCGAACCCGCATCTTTCTTTTGCTGGATATCGGCTAATAAAGGTCTCCACTGATTATTATTAAATGCATTTATAAACTGATCTAACGTTACTCCTTTATAAGGGTTGTCAAACCAAGCTCTCGAATCCCATAAAGGATTATTAGGATCACTATTTTTTGTTTGATTTTCTTTGAAACCTTCTTTTTGTTCAGTTTCTGCAAATACCGTGGTAGCAGTTGGAATGTAGGTTCCAGTAAGTACACTTGCAGCTACTGTCATAGATACTATTTTTCTATGTTTCTTTTTCATTTCAAAACCACTTCCTAACATTTTATTTTTGGTAACGCTTTCATGATAACATCTTTTTTAATGAATATGGGAAAAAAATGAGAAAAAAATGAGAAATATAGTAGAAAAGTGCAAAATAATGCAGAAAAAATGTTTTATTTTACCTAATTACCTAAATGTTGTAGAGAAGACGGAGATAAGTAGTTTTGGAGTTCTTGAGAAAAGAGATTCATTTCGTTTGAAACAGAAAAACTTTATAGAAAACGCCATCCTTCCTGTATATTTCTACAAGAAG
>NZ_JBNNTI010000103.1:0-2585 GCF_050278625.1 Viridibacillus sp. NPDC096237
CGTGAACAACCAAACGTAGCTTAATTTTTAAAAACAGATTTTGTACTATGGGAGTTCTCTGTGCTCTAAAAAAATACGATTTATGAAATTGATTCTCTTTACTAAATAATAGTAACAAAAAAATTATGAAGTGCGTGCAATATAATAACCGACCATAATGAACCGGTCTTTTTGTACACAAATCCAAAGAATAAGCCTATAATAAAAACATATATATGCGTCCCAAAATGAAAGAATATTTCATTGTAAATCCAAATTGGATAGTGTATCACTAAAAATAATAATGCTGTAATAACATTTGCTTTCCAAAAATCCACTTTTTTATTAATCTCTTGTAAAATTAGTCCCTAAAAACAATTTCTTCAGCAATCCCCGCCATAAAAAAACCATTAAGGTAATCATCAAAAGATAATGAAAATTGAAATGATTGCTGATTAATGATATAAGTTTCAAAAGCAAAATATAAGCCAACTAATAGTGAAAGAACTACTCCCCCCAAAAAACCTTTCTTAACATTATCGTTCATTCTTAAGTAGTCAAATAGGTTAGTATGTAAATAATATTTTATGTATAACCAAGTTGGAACAATCCATACGAACCCCTTAACCAACGACTCTAATAATGGAGAGATAATTTCACCGAACGAATAAATGTAGTCGATTAACCATAATTCTTTAATTGTCCATACAAAGTAAAAAATAAGTAGAAACACTATCATTGTTTTTATATCATTATTTTTCACTTTACTTTCACCGCTTAATTTCGATTCCATTTCTACCTCCTAAAATCCATGATTCCGTATTTTAGAACATTAACTATATTAGTTTTATACCATATTTTGTTCAACTACCCTGCCCAGTTACTTGAATAAGAAATGTATCCTTTCTACAACTTCTTTAGGTCTAACATCTATTGATAAAAGGTTTTCTATATCTACCCACATCGGCTGATATGTACCTCTATTTCTATTTTCATCTGTGTATTCTTCACCTTGCCCAATACCAAAAGAACCTTCAATAATTTCAGCTAAGAAAAAGTATTGTATACCTCTAAATTCAACTTTAGCAATGCACTCATTAACATTGACTTTTACACCTAATTCCTCAAAGGCTTTTCTTTTTGCCCCTGTTTCAGGATTTTCGCCTTCTTCAATTCCACCACCAGGAAAAACATAGTAAACAGAACCGTTCCTATTTCTTTTAATCAGTCCAACCTTGTTATTTTCTACGAGTACAACCGCACCTCTATTTCTCACATTATCCTCCCTTATTGCATGCACTTGATTAAATTAACCTACTTCTTTAGTTCAATAAGAAAAAGCAGTAATCTTCTTTAAGTAACTCTCTCGTTGTTGAAGAGCAACTATCTTTTAGAAAACTGCCTTTATCAAAAACAGTCCTTTGTTTAACTGATCGACTATCCAAATACTCTTTCTTTTAGTTGGTATCCAAATTACAACATTTACTCGTCATTCAAAGTCTGATGGGGCATGAAAAAAGCGAAACTGCTCGGATTTATGCTCAACTAAGTGGGAGACTTAGAAAAGAGTTTTATCAAAAGTACTTTTAATTAATAAAAGACAACGTCTATATAACGCTGCCCTTTTTACTAATGCCCCCGTTTCCTATTGAAAAGCCTTCAAATAGTCGTCCGCCGTATGGTTCTATAATCATTTCACTTAATTGAATAACTTTACTTTTCCCACCCGTTTTATAATATGTATCAAATGCGTCTACAAATTCATCGGTAAACTTTTCATCGTATTGCTTTAATGCACGAATTATCCATTTTGAAGATCCTATCCATCGACCATTAGTTCTCAACACAAATTCATGAATAAGCTCAGCTAAAGCGTTTGCTATGAATATTTCTTCAGCACGATTATTACAACCTATGAAATCATCAAGAACATCCGTTATAAAATAACGCTTTGTTTTAATTATTTCTTCTGTCCACCTTTCCGGTCCCTTATCCAATATCTCTTTGGCTTCTTCTTTTATTGAATGTATAATTCCTTCATCTTTTAATATAATTCCTTCAAATATCATTCTCTGCATAGAAGGCCTAGCAACTTTGTAGTCGAGTTCAAAAAAGTGTTTGTAAGACGTTAAATTATGTACAAAAACCTCTATTGCCCACCCAAAGTCTATTAAAGACTCTCTATAACTTGAATTTAAACTGTTATCAAATACAACTATGTCAAGGTCAGAAGTATTTGTTCCCTCACCTCTGACAACACTTCCAGCCAACACAGCCCCTTGACAATTCGGAAAATACTTGTTGACAAATTTATGTGCTGCATCACTTGGATTTAATTTGTTCATATCTACCATTATCATCACCTTTTATTAAATTCATATATTTATTTCCATTTTAACGTTTGAGAAACTAACTTGTCACGTTAGTTGATGAATATATAATTTAACATTTGACTTATACTACACTTCCATTTCATAAATACCCCAAATTATATCTTTAATCACAAATAAAGAGAGCGTAAAATATCTTGTGTAAATGAATAAATAGAAAAAGGAAGACCTTTTCTTGTAGAATTAAGTCACCATAACACAATTCACAGAAAAGAG
>NZ_JBNNTI010000104.1:0-2531 GCF_050278625.1 Viridibacillus sp. NPDC096237
CCATTATAAAGGACTTTTTTTATGCACAAAACAAGATTATTGAACATTTTGAGTATTTTTAAAATTAAAGTTATTTTAATGCAACGCTAGTGATATTAATCATAATCCAAAATAAGATTTTTGAACTGCACTCCAATTGTAAAAAACAAACTAATAATTGAAGTGCAGATTTTTTATTCTCTTGAAGATAACGTGAATGCCGTACAGAGCACAGTTACGATTACTTTATATTCATGCCTTAATAAATAAATTACTTATGCTTTGTCTTTAGTAAGAGTAGTCCCTATTCTACGGAAATACCTTTATTACTGGATGAAACAAATAAACCAACAAGGATAAATACAAGGAAGTAAAAGCTCTAATCAAACCAAATATCTGAAAAAATCAAGGGCTATATAATTATGGTTGCAGTACATTGGAATACGAAATCCTAAATTATCGAATCTATCTCAAAATAGTATTAAGGTTTATACATTAATCAGGACTGAAATGTCTTGTTCATTTATGGAAACATCTTTTTTATCGTAAAGGAAACAGTCAAAATCTCACTCTGTATTCGGAGTTGTGAAAAAGATGTTAGACTAAGACCTGAAACATTTAAAAGATGGTAATTCTTCTATTTTATATTCTGTTCATGATTGGTACTATCAAATAAAGTGATAACAGTACTTATGGGGAATTTTTTTCGCGAAGTATGTTTTTTAGTATAACCGAAAGTATTCATAGAGAACTTTTTTGTTTATTGAAGTCAAAAATACTCTTTATCAAGGATCTGTTAAAAGAAAATATTGATAATAAGTAAAAAAGAACACATTTAAACTCTGTTTTTGAGTTTATTATTTAACTAAAACACCAGTTCAAGAAGATAAATTGATAATCTTTTAACTTTTTCGAGTAAATTATTGGCGCTTTATTTTGATGAGACACATCAATTATGCCGACTTTTTTTATTTTTCCATATATGATTTTGTTTCTTTTTAAACAGTAATTAAGTGCCTATGTTAATTTTTTTGGAGACACCTATTAGCTAAAGTACAGTGTGGTATCCAACTATCAGGTAAATACAATGAATTAGGGCTATCAATGAACTTTTTAAAATATTTATGATGATTAGAATGAAATTCAATTAATTCCTTTGTAGTAATAGGTGAAAAAACAATGCTCCTGAATTCAAAATTGAAGCAATTGAAATAATGTTAAGTCAATAGCGTTGGCTAAAGTGATGTGTGGTATTCTATCTTCTGCTTCATACGAATAAGAGGAAATTGATTTTCCTTTTAATTCAAATAAAGAAAACATCCATACATACCATCTCCTATTATTAATGCAAAGCAAAGCTACACTTATATTGGCACTAGGAAATAAATCTTGTTATAACCGATAAATTGAAGTTATCACAGGTGTGATTTCTTGACCGGTTTGCTTATCGTTGTTTTAATCATTAAAGTGTTGATAATCACAAAGGTATGTATATGTAACTCATTGAAACAGTCCAACTTTTAAGACGACTGTTATTTACTTGCGTTTTGAATATGTTATAGGCCTCTTAGTCTTTCTCTTTCATATGATTTGAAACAATTAATGCTTTTGTTTTTTTAGTTGCATAGGTCTTAAATGGCCTCCACGCAGCTAAGCAAAGTACATTAGAAGTGTAATAGTCTGGAATCTTCAGCTTTATCTAAATGAGACTTAACAATATGCCCTTGACCAATAACCTTCGAATTAGTAGATTGCAGATTGCTATGCTAATAGGTTCCCGAAATAAGAACGCAGACAAGTTCCTTGCTAATGCAGCTAATTTTAAAAGCACCTCCAGGTTTACGAAAATTTGCTATCACCCTTTTGCAATCTAACAATTGTTCAAAATTTAATTGTTTAAGGTTTGATAATAATTAGAGCCACTAATAGAACAGGGTTACGAAGAGCGGGAGGGCGTAAGAATATAGGTGTTATTGTAAAAGTCTTTTGTTTATAGCAATAGCATTGATACTTAACTACTTCCATTCTAAATTTGGCTGAGTACATACTGAAGTAAACAACTTAATTCTAATGACAGTGGGGCAGTGATTGTAACTATCTTAATGTTTTTATTTTAATACCAATTTAAAAAAAGGTTCACTTGCAAATAAGATAAATGTATTTTCATGTAAAACTCTATTAAAGTATATTGGACAGATGAGATAAGTTTCCTATTCTCTTTTAAGATGCCTAAAACCTTTGTTTATCAATGTAATGTTCCTCATTTTTGATTATTTTTATAAACACCAAAATACTTATTATAATTTTTTCTCATAAAGTGTTGACAGGTATATCTAGTATGTTGTATTATATTAATTGTCGGTAAGGCGTACTGAGTAAAACTTAATAACTTCATTTTCAAACAAAACTTTTTCAAAAAAGCAGTTGACACTTGAAGGTATAAATGTTAAGATTTAAAAGTCGTCAAAACAGCACGACAAAATGAACCTTGAAAACTGAACATGCAAGACGTTAATCAATAAATGTTTTAAACATCAACTTTGTTGGTGGAT
>NZ_JBNNTI010000105.1:0-2422 GCF_050278625.1 Viridibacillus sp. NPDC096237
TGGGGCCACCTTTATTGAAATGTTTCCTTTTTTGGATCTAAACCCCAAGTATTAATAGACAGAATTTTCTGTCTTTATTTATGCAACACTAGTGATAAATAATGAAAAGTACTCTTTATCTAAATTAACCCTTTCTTCACTTCTGAAATTGTGAATAGAATCTTTGACTTGACTATATTCATTAAGATTTTCCTCTTCAAATAGAATCGAATGAATAATAAAGCAAAATAATTTTACATCTATTATTTCATAGCCTGAAATAATAGTTTTCATATGGTCCAACTGGTCAATAGTTTGTCTGATTCTCTCTTGTTCTGCGATAAGTTCTCTTTTTTTGAATGTAATTGAATGGATAAGTTGCTGTTCTTCTATATAATGCGATTCTAATAAATCTGCAATGTCTTTCAATGAAAAGCCTATGAATTTAAGGGATTGGATTTGCTGTAAACGTAGGAGATCATTAAGATTATAAAGTCGATGTCCTCCTTCCTTGTAGTCTGTTGGTATAAGTAAACCAATTGTATCGTAATATCTAAGTGTTCGTATGGTAACGCCCGTTCGTTTAGCCAATTGTCCGATCGTCAACATTTTACCTGACATGCGAATACCTCTTTTCTATATTTTCTTCTTTGCCTTTAATGTAGGGAATGGCTGGATAATAATATGATTTTTGAAAAGCTATTCGAATAATAGCATACATGATTATTAATGTTTCTATAGCCAATATAGCGTATTTAACCCACGAAGGAAGAAGACTACTGATAATAAATAATGGGAATATCGTCAAATGGAAGTTAAGTGCTTTTCGACTTGATTCACAGTAATAAAAGTTTTTCTTCCTTGTCATTAAAAACATAATAAGGGGAGGTACTACACCAAGAAGTAATGAGATTCCAAGCATTAATTGTACTGAAAATATTTCCTTTTTTAATGGTTTATTCATCTTTTTCACCTTTCTTTCTTTTCTTAAATATAAGTATAAAAGGTGACGTGGGTAGAGTATCAAGGAAATATAATTATAGTTTTTCTACACGATAATCCGTTTTGTGATTCTATGAACCCAAATTTGTTATTATTGATTTTCCACACGATTATCCGAATACCCAATTTTAAAAACGAAAAAATTAATTAATAATAAAAAACAGCAAAAGAATCATCACTCTTTTGCTGTTCGGATGGTTTTTTGTAAAATGGCTGACTAAGTGCTAAAGCAGCATCCGTAATTGAATTAGTTTGAAACTTGCTCTATCCTAAGAGTTAGTTTGATGAAACTTGTTTTGATAAAAGACTATAATAAGCTCCCTTATTCTTTATCAGTTCTAGTGGAGTGCCGTATTCAATTATTTCCCCATTATCTAACACTAAAATTTTGGACGCATTCCGAATAGTAGATAGTCTGTGTGCTACTAAAATGATTGTTTTACCTTTAAATACTTCTTCCATTTTATGTTGAAGTGAAAATTCAGTATGTGCATCTAATGCAGATGTTGGTTCATCTAACAGAATGATTGGTGAATCTTTTAAAATAGCTCTCGCAATAGCTAATCGTTGTTTTTCTCCTCCTGATATACGAACGCCACGCTCTCCAACTACTGTTTCATACCCTTCCGGTAAGCTAGCTATAAACTCTTCTAGTTGTGCTACTTTAATAGCGTGTAATATTTGCTCTTCAGTCGCATGAGGAACTCCATATATTAGATTATCTTTTATTGTTCTATTCCAAAGAAAAGGATCTTGTGTAACTAATCCTATAGCATTTCTAAAATCAATAAGATTATATTTTGAAATACTAACCCCATCAATACATACTGTCCCTTTAGTTGGGTCATAAAAACGCATGATTAATTCTAATATTGTTGTTTTACCTCCTCCTGAACCACCAACTATTCCTATAATTTCTCCGGGCAGTACTTTAAAAGAGACATTTTCTAAATCAGCACGATTATTTTCATATGTAAACGACACATTTTGAAACGCTATTTCTCCCCTGACGGCTTTTAAAGGAATTGCATTTGGAATTTCAATTATGGGTTCATGAATATCTAAAAATGTATTTAATTGCTTTATTATAGGTCTAATATTAGTAGTGCCCATATAAGCAGTTTGTATTTCATTTACTAAAGTGTATAGCTGAGGTACATATACTGTGAAAGCAACAAGTGACCCAATAGTTAACTGGTTATTACTAATATCCCAAGCGCCAACAGCAAATACTATTCCTAATGCCAATGACTTTACCAGTTGATTGAATATATCTGAATATGATTTTCGATATATACTCGTACACTAGTGTTGCATAAATAAAGACAGAAAATTCCGTCTATTAATACTTAGGGTTTAAAGCCAAAAAAGGAAACATTTCAATAAAGGTGGCCCCATTCATTTGGTTTTTATTTACAATTATACGTGTGCGATAACGACA
>NZ_JBNNTI010000106.1:0-2158 GCF_050278625.1 Viridibacillus sp. NPDC096237
GTCGCTACCATTATACCGAATTTGGGGAGGTGCCTGTTTTTTATTGTCTGAAAGACGTTGATATGACTGAGCTCAGAATTATGAAATTAACTCAATAAAGTCATTTAAAAAATAATATAGTTGTTTAAAAATCCTTATTCCACGTACGGAGCAGGTTAGTGGAAGCAATAGTAATTAGGTTTGACTGGGAAAATTGTCGATGATATTAAAAAAGACACCGAAGTGTCTTATGTTTTTCAAATTAAGCATACTGATAAATTGAAATTTAATTACTTAACATTATGTTTATCTTGGGAGCGAGGTATTTTATCGGTGAGTGTATACAAACCATGTAATGCTTGCTGTTAATAATGCTGACGAAATCAAAGCTGTAAGAACACTATATGTTTGCCAAATAAGTATCGTTGACCAATCGAAAGCACAGCACAGTATACCCAGGGCAATCGTAGCAATCAGGAAAATAACTGTTACGATTATTCTCTTTTTTGTCATTGGCTGCCGCTCATTCGTTTTCCTTCTGCGTAATCCTAAGAGAAATAACAAAACGGCCAATAGGCAAAGAATAATTGTGATAGACGACAAAATGATATCCAAAAGCTGTGTGCCGCTTATTTCATATGACTGAGTTAGATTGCCGTCTAATATATCTTTAACTTTTAGTACCAGGTTTATATTGGTATTTGTGCCGTTGCTCAGCAAGCTGACGGCTGTTCGTTCATTTAGCAGTATGGCTACTTCGGTTCTGAAATTTGGATTGCCCCCAGTGTGTTCTATAATCGTTTGGTCGGCGTTTACCGACCAGCCTGCCGCATAATACATATCGTTGACAGCCGAAACAGACATATCACCCCTATGTGATTTTTCGATAACCGAGTGAAACATTTCGGGTATGTTCTGCACGATACCCATCTGTATGCCCATCCAACGCGCCATATCTTTTGTATTAGAAATGATGTAGCCTGCGGGTTTATTCCCAGCATAATCCGGAGCTTTAAATGGAGTTGTCATAAAAAAGGAAGAACGGTAGCCCTGTGCCAACTGTCCAGTGGCTTGAGCATCTTCTTTATAAACATACGTCTGGTGAAGACCTAACGGCTGAAATACCTGTTCCCTCATAAAGTCTTCATAGCTTTGTCGCGACACAATCTCAATAACCAAACCCAATACGTCATAATTAACGGTTCCATAGTTATACTGTTCACCGGGAGGGAACGCCAATTCAGCATCTACGAGCATTTCCACAGTCTTTTGCAACATATCCGGTGTATTGCCTTGTGGAATATTTTGAGTATGCCTAATATTTGTTAGACCACTGGTATGGTGAAGAAAGTTATTTAGTGTAAGGCTTTTCATATCAACAGGTTTTCCTTGATACTTTAACGTAAACCAAGGTAAATATTTTTGGACAGGGTCAGTCGTTGAGAGCAGCCCTTGCTCTTCCAACAGCATAATACCCATACCGGTAAAAGCTTTACTGACCGAGGCTAACTCATAGAGTGTATTTTCACTTGCAGACAACCCCTTTTCACGGTCTGCATACCCTGAAGAAAAGTAGAACACTTCATCATCAGCAAGTATTGAGATTGACATTCCCGGCACACCTGATATACGACAGGCATCATCTAGCAACGCTTGTATTGCCGCAGATTTCGAATCTGACAACGCATAACTTTGTGTTGCGAATCCTGAGAATAATATAAATATCGTTAATACAAAAACAATAATCTTTTTCATAAACTCTCCTTTTTGAAAAATTATAAGAGAATAATATAAATAACCTACTTTTACAACTACTAAACTAAATTTTAATTTATCTTTCTATTCACCCATATAATATCAAGTAATTGTGAAGAGTTACACTTAAACGAACAAATGCGTTAGTTCAATAAGAAGTAAACAACTTTATTATTCATTTTTTAAGTATTATATAAAAAGATGGATGCAATTTGAAACAACTTTAAAGAGCCTTGCTACGTAGAATGAAGTAAGGCTCTTAGCTTTTAATAATCAAAATTCAATAACTTTATTATCATTATACAGCAATATCCTTTGGTAATGGCGTTATTTCCAGTGTTGCAAGTGCCATCTTCCCGAAATTCGGAAAGACTTGAGTAAATTCTGGAAAGTAGCGATCTAGCCAACGAATGATTCGATTTTT
>NZ_JBNNTI010000107.1:0-2016 GCF_050278625.1 Viridibacillus sp. NPDC096237
GTACGTCTTAATTGATATTCAAACGCTCTTGCGAATCTGGAAAATCTTGTCGTGAACTGGTTTGGATTTCGGAAAACAGATTGTGCTATATTAGGTCCTAATCGCACAGTAGTGAAAGATCTTGATATATTTAATCCTGAACTAATTTGTTGACTAAAAAGATTTGATTGTTGAAAAAATTGTAAACCCCAATCTGCGCCTATTGACATATCTATCGTATTACTCATGTTTTCTTGTGCTCCAGTAGATATTCCCGTTTCTTCTGTAACTGATCTACTACCTCCAACAAGAAAACTATCTGACCATAATCTATGCCAATATTGTCTATGCTCTAATACGTAATATGGGCTTTCTTTTATTCTTCGATCTAATGGAATCACATCGTTTATAAATATACATGGTATTAATGCACTTCCTATAACAGCTCTTGGTGCTTGTGTTGGAGATGGACCTGCATCATTCAACCCTGTTAATTCTGGTAATGGTGCTAACGTTTCTCCAGATCGTAGTGCTGGAATTTCTATGTTTTGCGTGCTATGAATACTAAATAAAGCATTAGCTTGATTTAAATTTGTATTAGCTGCAAGCAGAGTATAAGCATTAGAAAACCCATTACATATATCTATTTGTTTACTTGGCAAAGCTTCTGTTGCTAAACGAAATGTATCACTCGTTGGACGTATAATCCTAAATCTTTGATTTCCGTTACTTGGAGAAAAAATATTTGAAGTTGTTACCCAATCATTTACAGTAGTTGCCTGAACTTCCAAAACACGACCATTCCCTTTATTCGCAATAACAAAATTATTATTATCAAGTCGATAAAAGAGAAAATCTTGAGTTCCCTCAGGAGCTATACCAGCTGAACCCAATAATTCGTTAAGTACTGTATTAGTAGAATTTACCCTTTCACATGGCGGAAATCTCGGATTCATATTATTTAGAGATTGACCAATATGAGTATCCATTGCACTTAAAACACGTGGTGGGGTAGTATTATTTCCTACAGATTTAATCGTTTGAAATCGAATACTTTCTACTGGTAAATTAGATGTATTTGGTGCATTAAATTTTGTAGGACTACAACTATAATAATTTTTATTTTCATGATACATATCATGTTCCATAGATTCTTTTTTTACAGAATCATACATATCATTTTGCGTCACCTTATTTTCTACAGAATTTGCCATTCCTTCCTTACTTTGCTTCTGTCCATAATCATCCATTCCATGATTACAACTACAAGACCCATTATGATGTGGATTCATATGTTCATTCGACATATGCTGATTGTTATATTCTTTATTTCTTTGATCTGAATTCATACATTTTCCCTCCTTATGTAGTGATTTATTTTGATTACATACCTATTTCAACTTTCTTATTATAGGTCTGAAGCTACGGTATTTCATTTTTTTAGTGGTAGATCCATAATATTCATGTCTTTCATCTCTCTAAACTTGGGATTCGAAAACCTCTTTTTTTTAATATCAAATTGGCGGTCTTTTTAATGTGCAAAATAAACAATTTCGCATATTAGTAGAGAATATTTGAGGACTGTCAACTCCTTAATGCTCACTACCCAAAAATACAAAACCAGGTTCATTAAATATAAGTTCAAAACTGTAAATCCCATTAGGAGACGTAACAGACGTTATCGTCTGAAACCTTTGACTTTTAGTTGGTAAATTGCGTTTAGTAAATCCTACTGTAGGAGCACAATTACAAGATGCAATATCATTCATCTTATCCCTATTCACATCCATATTTTATGGAGACACGTTGTTCCTCTATTGATCATTACCTGGATATTTCCTTATCTTAATCAGTCAACTCCTTAATGCTCACTTCGTTCCGCTTACCGTTGACTGTTTCCTTTATTTTCTTATTTCACTCATTAGTATGGTTTTGAATTATGTTCATTTTTTGTTTTGATTTCACCATCTTTTATTATCATTGGTGTTTTCCATACGGATAGATCATAACTGTTATTAGACCTTACTATTTTTTGAT
>NZ_JBNNTI010000108.1:0-1796 GCF_050278625.1 Viridibacillus sp. NPDC096237
TTATGCGATTTTAAAAACGAAAACACCGTTCCAAGAAACTATTTAGTTACAGTATTTTAAAATAAAACAAAATCCTTCCAAATCAAATTCGGAGGGTTATTTATCTTGTGCTTTTTAGTATAACATGAAGTGTTTTTCAATTAAAAATGTTTTCCTTGACATTCTATTAGCTGGTTTAGTTGAAGAAGAACAGAGACGCTTATTAAACACTCGCGCCTGATTGTTTAACAAGTACCCAGATGGAAATATAGACATACCTACAATAGATAATAATTATGCTATCTATATATTAGGGTGAAAACTTATCTGCTCTGGGTTCGCAAATAATTGTAATTAAACCACGAAGAAAACATCTTTTCTTCGTGGTTTTTGAGAAGTTGTGCTATATTCAAAGTGTCAGGAGTGAGTTGATGAAAAAGTTTTTAACAATTACCGCAATAATTCTTGTTTTACTCGGAGCAGCTGGCTATGCTGTGTGGCATTTTGGGACAAATATCGCTTCCGAAAAAATAATCGAAAAAGTGGAATCTACTTTAGATGACGAAAATCTAGAAGAAGTAAAATCCTATATCGAGAACGATTCGAAGGTTCAAGAAATTGTAAGCAAGGCAGCAACTAAAAATCCGGATACTCTTCCCTTCCAAACTAAGGAAGAAGCGACACGTGTGTTAATAAAAAAAGTGGGCGTTAATCGTTTACTTGATATTCAGGAACAAGCGCAAAAGGGTTCAATTAGTAAGGATGAAGTATTATCCGAAATTGAAGGTAAACTGTCTGAAGATGAAATTTCTGCTTTAAAATATGTTTTATATAAGGAATTGAATAAATAAGGCTTAGAGGAATCGAGTACTTTTTTTCTTATCATTCTTCTACTGTTGCTTTATTAAACTAAAGCGCCCTTTAATGGAATAACTTTGATTTATCTTCGTTCTTAAAAACCACCTTTATGGTGCAACCAAGCCAAGTGGGCTGTTCGTAATTTAATGGAAGTTTTGCGTATGGAATCTGCCCAAGAAGGTACTAACATCCGCACAGCCACTATTTATCCAGCTGCGATCAACACGGAATTGTTGGATACGATTACTGATAAGAATGTTTCAGCAGGTATGACTGCGTTGTACGAACAATATGGTATTACACCTGATTGAGTGGCAAATGTTGTGGCATTCGCGATTGATCAGCCAGAAGATACGAACGTTAATGAGTTTACAATTGGACCGACAATACAACATTGGTAATAATTACAAGACAGAGTAATGTTAAGTCATTCATTTTTCTAAAGCTTAGGCTGTCGATAAGTCCTCGACAGCCTTTTAATTTCTTCTCATTTTTTAATATAGGTTTTCTTAAGTTTCTTACTCCATTAAATGGTCCGATTGTTGAACAAAAGTTAAACAACGTTCATCAACTAATCTGCTGCACGTGACACAAATCGAAAATTAAATGGTTATATTCGTTCTTGTGTTAAGGAAGCTATTGACGAAGGTTTAATTAATACCGACTTTACACGTAATGCCACCATTACTGGTAAGACTTCTAAAAAATTTTCTGAGAAGTTCTTAAATTATGCAGATAGTAAAAAATTATTGCATTATTTGTTTCAAAATATAGAACATGGACTTGAAAACTACTTGCTAATTCTCGCACTGACTTCCGGCATGCGTTATAAGGAATTAATTGAACTTTGTGAAGAAGATTTTAATTTGACGAATTGTAATATTAAGTGCAACACCAAGACAAAATAGAAAACGCCCATAACGATTCCGTGTAAAATGTAAGTTACCACACTAAACATC
>NZ_JBNNTI010000109.1:0-1639 GCF_050278625.1 Viridibacillus sp. NPDC096237
AACTTAAAAGAGAAATCAAAAATTATATGACGTACTATAACAATTTCAGGTACCAATGGAACTTAAAGAAGATGACTCCTGTACAATACAGAAATCATCTTCTCCATGTGGCATGACCTTTTTCAAAAATGTCCTTTACAAAGGGTACAATTTATTGCTCAGGTTGACCTTATAATACGAAGAGGCAACTACCAACACTTGGTCTTCATTTAGTATGAATTATATAAAAATGGATATATATAACCAAGTGAATATATAAAGGTGACTAAAGTATTGTCCAAAAAATTTTCCTTATAATGCACAATCATTTTTGGAGTTATTTTGAACCTGTTTTAAGTGCTATTTTGCACTATGAATAAATATAAAAAGTCCAATTTCTCAACATTAAAATTAAGAAATTGGACCAGTTGCTACTTCACAAACGCGCCCGATTGCCGTGTAAATATCATATTTTTGCTTAGACAGAGTTAACAAAACTGGCTTTCCGAGAGAGCCTATTCCACTACGGATTCTGTTATTTTCCCATCTAGATTTTTAATCGCCAACATCGAATTATCCTGAACGATGCCTGTTTCTGAGAAACCAAATGAAGCGTATAATGTTTTAGCTGTGAGATTACTTGTGTGATAAAAGAGTGCTACATATTCTGCTTCGCCATAAGGCATCGCTTCAATATCCATCAACATTTTTTCAAAGGCAAGCTTGCCATACCGTTTCCCCTGATAACGCTTGTCAATCATAATATGACAAACAAAATAGCCCATCTTCCTGTAAAAATCTTCATTTTCAAATGATTCATGATCCAATATATCATAAGAATACATCAAAAACCCTACCACAACTCCATCAGCATAAATGGCGAAGGGGATAGTTGGTTCGCCGTCTTCGTTCAACACATAAGCGTCTGCAATGCTTCTGAGGTTAGTAGTTAGTATAAAATCTTTCTGGTTTTCTCTAACCTCAAGTGCTATTACTTCATCTATGTTATCCCCGGTTATTTTTCGTAATTCAATCATTTTTTTATCTCCTCTCCTAAGACAAGCCACTTCCACACATGGCCTAAAACATTCCAAGTATCATTTCCATTATTCTCAAGATAGGGTACACAAAATATTCACCAATGCTAAACTCTTCTCCCCCTGTGATTTCTAATCCTTGTTCCGCAAAAGATTGCTGAACAAAATTAAAAAGCGCCCTTTAATCAAAATAATAACATGTTAATATTTTACAAGCTAGATATATGTTACATCCTGAAGATGCTGGTGAAACCTTATCAAGCATTAGACAACAGGCGGAGATGCTGTCCGAGAGGGAAAGAACGCACCGTCAACTAGATAAGCAGAGGAAGACCTTATCTCGATTAAAAGATTCTCCACATTTCGCCCGAGTTGATTTTCTCGAAAATGGGAAGGAGACAACAAATAACGTGTACCTCGGAGTTGCAAGTTTAATGGATAAAAATGAGGAAACATTTCTTATTTATGATTGAGAGCCCCTATTTCCAGTACTTATTATGATTACTCTCAAGGACCATGGTATGTCAACACTAAATCAAACAACTTTTTTAAGGGCTAAGTTTTTATAAGCGACCGGACTTTGATAGCCTAGTTTGCTGTGCGACCGAATAGTATTGTACCAA
>NZ_JBNNTI010000110.1:0-1412 GCF_050278625.1 Viridibacillus sp. NPDC096237
CTAATATCCACCGATTAAATCCTTTTTCTTCAGGATTTGAATTCCATTCAACAAACTCTGTAGCTTCATTTCTAGTCGTAAACAATTCTTCATCATATAAAAATTCACATACTTTTTCGTTGCTGAAGTGTCGATAAATAAAGTCAATATCCTCATTTCCCACATTCCGCAAAATCAATCTGTCAGTTTCTAAATTAGGGAATTTACTATGTACAGTCAATTTAAGCACTCCTTATGATAACTAAATTAGGAACGTTTATTCTTAGATGAACAACGTTAAATCTTTACCTCTTTAATATTTCGACAGTCTTTAAAATATACCTTCTTATTCAACTATCCTGCTTCAATTAGTTTAAGTACATTACTTCACAAGCGTAACATAAATCCCAAATTTGTTGCCGTTCAAATAGCAATCACTGAAGATACTATATCCTTATAAACCAATTCCTTGAACTTCACATATAGACTAACAATGTAATTCCATCTTCTAATTTGGAAAATATCTATTCAAAAGAGAATATAATTCCATTTACTATATTTTGTTGAAATTGATGATTTTCTTCGTCTACCTATTTCGGGTAATATCATTCAACAATCTGCACTATTCCTCGAAGGCGATAATCAGACACAACAATCAGAGAGCCATTCACAGTTTATTCATACAGAATTATCTTATCCTGATCCAATGCAATATAGGTTAGTCCGTTCAACAATTAATGAAATTATTAGTTTTACTTTTGAAAATGAAATGCAATATGCAGAGAATAGGATATATGAAACGATTGCTAATCCAATCCATATAAAAAGAAGGGTAAACCAGAATGTACACATAATCATATAGAAGTGAGAGTCCCTATAGTAATAGGAGAGTATGAAATTGAAATAAATATGAGCAATCAAGTTTTCTTTGAACAGGAAGTTCTTGGTTTTAAAGAAATCTCTAGCAATGTTGAATTAAGAAATTTTAAATTTATTCCTGATCAATCTGGCAAATCATTAGGTAATGGGACATACACGGTATCCAAAGGAAAAATAACATTGGAAGGTAAAATTTCAGGTATTCAGCTAATACAAATCACAATGAAAATGCGTCGCAACAAAAGCAAAAGAATCATCGACTTCACCAAAGAATGGCACTTAACTTAACCGTTCTTCTTTCACAAATACAGAAAATTAAAGCTACATTCATGCTGTAAATGAATCAAATGACTATTCTATTAGCCTATTTGAAAATATATAATCCACATATTTTATTATTAGAGTTTGGAAAAGCTCAAAAAATAATAGAGGTGAGTAAATGAAGAATTGTAACAACAATCAACAGCAACAGCAAGAAGCATGCATAGTACCATCGACGCAACAAATTCCGGTGGCTGATAATGCAGTAGTAAATAATACGACAGCCAGTACGC
>NZ_JBNNTI010000111.1:0-1299 GCF_050278625.1 Viridibacillus sp. NPDC096237
ACATTAAATGAATGCATTTCCTTTCTTGAAACTAATAATTTGCAAATTAACGCTGATGAATTGAAGTTCGGTTTATATATTGCGGATCCAGAAAAACTAAAATTACAAAAGGGGTATTGTGGGTTTGGGGGTATTCCGGGATATATTCATGTTTCTATATTCCCTAATTCATATAATATCCCTAGATTGCCGGCTGTGATAGCACATGAATTTCATCATAATATTCGATTTTCTTACTTTGATTGGGATCATGGAAATGTTACAGTAGGCGATTACTTAGTGATTGAGGGGTTAGCAGAATCCTTTGCGAGAGAACTTTATGGAGTGGAACTATTGGGTCCATGGATTACTTCTTTTGATGAGGAGGACTTGGAATATTCGAGAGACGTCATCAAAGAAGTATTACATGTCAAAGGATTTACGGAGATAAGTAGTTACATGTTTGGGGACGTGATTGCTATAGAACAAGGGTATCAGCCAGTTGGCCTATCTTCTTTTGCAGGTTATGCAGTTGGCTACCAAGTAGTACAAGCATTTCTGAAACGGAATAATGTAAGCATAAAAGAGGCGACATTGTTACATACCGATCAAATCATTCAAAATTGTGGCTTGTTTTCTAAGTAGAAACTGTTTATTAGTGCGTTAATCTATAGAGGGATTAACGCACTCTTTCTTAAATTTATTGATCAAAATTAGATATTATAGGTAGATTGCTTATTCCACTAAACCAGCTAATAGAATGTCAAGTAAAACATTTTAAATGGAAAAACACTTCATGTTATACTAAAAATGCACTACACAAATAACCCTCCTCATTCAATGTGGAAGGTTTTGGTTTTATCGGAAAATGCTATTACTAAATAGTTTCTTGGAACGGTGTTTTCGTTTTTAATATGGCATAAATCCAGTGTAAAAGCTTATTAGTACAAGCTATAATGGCTACTTTATACGGTTTACCTTCCTCCCGTTTCAAATCGTAGAAGGCTCGTAATCGTTTATTTCGTGCAATATTTTCATCTGTTGTTTTCTTTTTACGGCTATCTCGAATCGAACAGCGAACGGCTGTGTAAAGCATGTGACGAAGTCTAGCTGAGCCACGTTTGGTAATGTGATTTTTTGTGCCTTTAAAGCGTCCAGATTCAAACACACTTGGGTCTAGTCCTGCAAAGGCTACTAACTTTTTTGGATGATTAAACCGGTCAATTTCCCCAACTTCTGAAAGTATCGTGGCTGCGATTTTTTCACCTATACCGGGAAGTGACTGGATTAATTCATATTCTTCGAGTTGTGCCGCCAATT
>NZ_JBNNTI010000112.1:0-1224 GCF_050278625.1 Viridibacillus sp. NPDC096237
TGAATAGTCTACACTTAGTTGGACAGTAAAATTAAGGGCAAGTAGAATAATAGATAACAAGAAGGAGAATCTACTATGTCCAGTAAAAGAAGAACGTTTTCAACAGAGTTTAAAAAACAAGTGGTGGCCCTATATGAAAATGGAAAAAGCCGTCAAGATATTGCCCGAGAATATGAATTAACCGCGTCTGCTTTAGACAGATGGATTACGCAATTCAAACAGTCAGGCTCCTTTAAAGAGAAAGACAACCGATCTTCGGTAGAGCAAGAACTGATTGACTTGCGTAAGAGAAATAAACAACTCGAAATGGAAGTCGACATTTTAAAGCAAGCCGCGCTGATCATGGGACGAAAATAGATGTGATTCAAGAAAATCGTCACAAATATTCTGTATTAGCAATGTGTAAAGTCCTAAAAATAGCTCGAAGCACTTTTTATCATGACACGGGAATAGCCATTCAAAAAGAACAAGAAAAGCTAGCTGAAGAGCAAAAATTAAAAGAAAAAATAGTAGTGATTTTCGAAGAGAATCGTAAAGTATATGGAACCAGAAAAATAAAAGATGCCTTAAAAAAAGCTGGTTTAACAGTCTCTAGACGTCGTATTGGTCGATTGATGGACGAACTAGGAATTCAATCGAAATATGCAAAACCATCCTATAAACCAATGTCTACCCCTCCAAATGAAGAATCAGTTCGAAATGTATTAAATCGAGCATTTAAAGTTGATAAAGAGATGTCTGTGTTAGTAAGTGACTTAACGTATGTGAGAGTAGGAGGAAACTGGAATTATATTTGTTTTTTAATAGATTTATATAATAGAGAAATCGTCGGGTATAGTGTCGGGGAACAAAAAGACGCAGCTCTAGTTCAACGTGCCTTTAAGTCAGTCAAGTATCCTTTGCAAAACGTAAAAATGTTTCATACCGATCGTGGATCTGAATTTAAAAATGTTGGAATCGATGAATTACTAAGTAAGTTTAAGATTAAACGATCTCTGAGCCAAAAAGGGAACCCTTATGATAATGCGGTGGCAGAGGCGACGTTTAAGATTTTAAAAACAGAACTCATCAACGGATCGCACTACCCTACCCTTGAACAGCTGTCTCTTGAACTTTTCGATTATGTCAATTGGTACAATACTATTCGGTCGCACAGCAAACTAGGCTATCAAAGTCCGGTCGCTTATAAAAACTTAGCCCTTAAAAAAGTTGTTTGATTTAGTG
>NZ_JBNNTI010000113.1:0-1092 GCF_050278625.1 Viridibacillus sp. NPDC096237
GTCGGTAAATTATCATCCAATTCCTTCGAACGTTTTACGTGCATTGGATTCACCATGACGAGTGGAATTCCATATTGATCTAGGAAATACGCTAAGTTCATCCAGTAGTGACCTGTAGGCTCAATACCGACAATCACCTCTGTTTTGTTAGTTACCTTCATCGTTTGACAAATGTTATCATACAAACTTTCAAAGCCTTCTTTCGACTGATGTACCGCAAAAGCTTTTTCAATCACACGCCCTCGTTCATCGATAAAGCAGGCGTAATGAACACGCTTGGCAATGTCCATACCGACAACGAGTGTATTTTCAGTAACTTGATTAATTTTATCATTCCATTTAGAATGCATAAGGGAGTCCTCCTTGTTTGATGATGGGTCAATGGTCGTTGACACTCATGCATCATACTAGAGGGCTCTTTTTCTTTCAAGACCCTTAACATCCTTCAAACAGGAATGCTGCCCCTTTAGCTGCATAACAAAAAAGAAGCACCAACTAGTGGAAGAATATAGTTTGATTTCAACTTTATCTCATCTTCACTTCATCTTTACATGCTGCGTTTATATTAGTACTTGTAACACCCAATAAAACAATGAAAAGAGGTTTTAAAATGTTAAATCCTAAGACAAAATTATTCACTGCACTTGGAATTTCAACAGTATTATTAGTAGGAGCTGGCAGTACCTATGCTGCTCAAAAAGAGAGAAATGAGTCGGTAGAAACTGTGAATTCTATTAAAGCACCAACTCCTGAAGAAATTCAAACAGTATTAGAAGGTAAACCTACACCTCCAAATATTAAAGTCGAAGGTTTATTTTCTACAAATGGTAAACCTGATTATACTGCAGACTTTTATTTGAACGATGAAATTTTATTGTCTTTATTAAAAATAAACGCACAAGAATTAAAACAAGAATTGGCAACAGGAAAATCTGTGGTGGAGATTGCAGCTTCTAAAAACGTTTCTAAACAACAAGTAATTAATGTCATTGCAAAAACACAGGCTGATGTACAACTTCAGGGTGAAAATAATGGCAATAGTAGACCATACGAGCAAATGTTAAAAGATATTGAACCAATAGTAATACAAGT
>NZ_JBNNTI010000114.1:0-1034 GCF_050278625.1 Viridibacillus sp. NPDC096237
GTTCGTCTACGTAGCAACAACAGACGGCACACCACTTGAACAAATCAAAAATGAGCTTCAAGTGGCATAAGGTACCAGTCATTGCATTTTATGTGATAATATTTGTATTTAAAAATACTCATTTAGAGTTATTAATATAAATACCCGATTTAATAACGAACAAATTTCAATAGAATTTATTGTATTGATAATAGGCGTTTTAGAAATTGAGAGAAATTATATAGTGATGAAAATATAATTCGCACTATAGTAATGTTATTATCGGATGGTGATGGTATAATATTCCTTGTCTAGAATGTAGCATAAGACCACTACTTTAAAAATAGAGGTGATTAAAATGGCGCGGGAGAGAAAGTTTTCATCCGATGAAATATTTAATACAACCAAGATACTTTTATTAAAGTATGGATATGAAGGGTATACATTTAGCCTGCTAGCAGATGCTTTGAATGTTTCAAGAGCGGCAATTTATAAATATTATCTAAATAAAGAAGAACTCATTTTTGATTATTTAGTTTCAGCATTGAAGAAAATACATATAGACTTAAAGTTAATTAATCAACAAGAGCCTTTCACAGAGCAGTTAGATGAATTAGTGTCGAAACTGTATAAATATAAAGATTTGCAACAAATTTTATTGAAATCAAAAGAAATTCAGGAAAATGGTTCTGAAGTACTCATACATAAAAAGGAATTAATACAGCATTTGCAATTAGGTATGTATACCATAATACAAACAATAATAGAGCAAGGAAAAAAAGAGCATTTTTTGGATAAAGAAATGCCGAATGATACCATATTAATGTTTATTCTCCACAGTGTGGCTACTCCAAATAGTAATGGAATTGCTCAGGAATTGTGGTTTTTTTATATCAAGAAACTAATTTGCTGTGGAATTTCAGGCAAAAAAGCAATTGTAGATGTTTAACAATCATTTTCATTTGACGAATTGTAATATTAAGTGCAACACCAAGACAAAATAGAAAACGCCCATAACGATTCCGTGTAAAATGTAAGTTACCACACTAAACATC